>JBKKAI010000447.1:0-4025 GCA_046714815.1 Terriglobia bacterium
CGGCAGCCCGGAGCTCACGCTCCGGGGCGCGGGCGCGGCCATCGGAGGCGCGGTGATCCGAGGCCCAACCAGGGCACGCCGCGCATAATAATCAGGCCGGACGCGCTTGACGATCTGCTCCACCGGCTTCTCCAGCACCTGGAAGTAAGGCTTGGGATACAGCCCGATCCAGAAGGCCAGGACCACCAGCGGCACCAGCGTCGCCAATTCACGCGCGTTCAGGTCGGGCAGGTTCTCGTTCTTGGGGTTGGTGACCGGCCCGAACATGGTGCGCTGGTAAAGCCACAACATGTATGCCGCGCCCAGCACGATGCCCAGGACGGCAAAGGCCGCCCAGGTCTTGTTGGCCTCGAACGCGCCCTGCAATATGGTGAACTCGCCGATAAAGCCGTTCAGCGCCGGCACGCCGATCGAGGACATGGTGATGATCATGAAAATGGTGGCGTACATCGGCATCACGTTGGAGATGCCGCCGTACTCGGAAATTTCGCGCGTGTGGCGCCGCTCGTACATCACGCCGACCAGCAGGAACAGCGCGCCGGTCGAGATGCCGTGGTTGATCTGCTGGATAATGCTGCCGGCGATGCCGTTGGGGTTCAGCGCGAACAGCCCCAGCGTGCAGAAGCCCAGGTGGCTCACCGAGCTGTAGGCCACCAGCTTCTTCCAGTCCTTCTGCATCAGCGAGACCAGCGCGCCGTAGATGATGGCGATGATCGAGAGCCACACCATCATGCGCACGATGCGCCAGTCCGACGATGCGCCCGGCAGCAGCGGCAGCGAGAAACGCACGAAGCCGTAGGTGCCCATCTTCAGCAGCACGCCGGCGAGGATCACCGAGCCGGCCGTGGGCGCCTCGACGTGCGCGTCCGGCAGCCAGGTGTGGAACGGGAACATCGGCACCTTGATGGCGAAGCCCACGAAAAACGCCAGGAACACCCAGATCTGCGTTTCGAGCGGCAGGTTCAGCCGCATCAGTTCGATGATGTTGAAGGTGTAGGCGCCGAACTGGGTGCGGTAGCTGAAATACAGCATCAGGATGCCCAGCAGCATCAGCACCGAACCCACCAGCGTATACAGGAAAAACTTGATGGCGGCGTAAAGCTTGCGCGGCCCGCCCCAGATGCCGATCAGGAAATACATCGGCACCAGCATCACTTCCCAGAACACGTAGAACAGGAAGAAATCGAGCGACATGAACACGCCCAGCATCCCGGTCTGCAGCAGCAGGAAGAAGGCGTAGTATTCCTTCACGCGGTCTTCGATCGCCGTCCAGGACGACAGGATGGAGATGAAGCCCAGCACCGTGGTCAGCATCACCAGCAGGAAGCTGATGCCGTCCATTCCCAGGTGGTACTCGGCGCCGATCGAGGGAATCCAGGCGACCTTCTCGATGAACTGGAAACCGGGCAGGCTGGAGTCGAACCAGAACACCAGCGGCAGCGACACCAGGAAGCCGAGGAAGCCGAAGATGTTGCCCACCCAGCGGATGGTGTCCTTGGCCTCTTTGTTCAGCAGCAGGATCACGAAGCAGCCCACCAGCGGGGTGAACAGCGTGATCGTCAGAATGTAGTTACACAATTCCATGTCCTCTCACCGCTCACCGCAGAAGGTAATAGCCAAAAAAGGTCAGCACGCCCAGCACGATGACCAGCGCGTAACTTTGCACGAAGCCGGTCTGGATCATGCGAACGGGGAACGAGGCCACCTTGGTTGTAAAGCCCAGCAGGCGCACCGCGCCATCCACCACCCAGGTGTCCCAGAAAATGGAGGCGCGGCTGGTGAGGAGCGTCAGCCATCCGGCGCCGTTCACGCCGCCGTCCACGATGCGGCGGTCGAACTCGGAAAGCGCCGTTCCGAGCTGCTTGCCCATCACCGGCCCTTCGACGAACACCGCGCTGTAGAGTTCGTCCACGTAATACTTGTTGAGCAGCACGGTGTGGACGGGGCGGAACTGCGCCTGGAGCTCGTCGGATTTCTCCGGCCGGCGCACATAAAGATGATAGGCGAGCGCCACGCCGCCGGCCGCCAGCAGCAGCGCCAGGGCCATCAGCGCATATTCCACCGGCTCGAAGTGATGCGCCGCCCCGGCCACGGCGCGCACCTGCGGCGGGTGTTTAGCGAACACCGGCTCCAGCCAGTGTTCGAGACGGTTGGACCCGCCGAGGCTCTGCGGCCATCCGATCCAGCCGCCCACCACCGACAGCAACGCCAGCACGCCCAGCGGCGCCAGCATCACCTTCGGCGACTCGTGAATGTGGTGCTCCACTTCGTGGTCCACGCGCGAGCGCCCGAAAAATGTCATGAACACCAGCCGCCACATGTAGAAGGCGGTCATGCCGGCGGTGACGAAGGCCACCAGCCACAGCGCCTTCGAGCCGTGCTCGGCGTCCGACCAGGCCTTCCAAAGGATCTCGTCCTTGCTGAAGAAACCGGCGAACGGAAAGATGCCGATGATGGCGATGGCGGCGACCATGAAGAAGCGAAACGTCCAGGGAATCTTGTCCTTCAGCGCGCCCATCTTGCGCATGTCCTGCTCGCCGGAGAGCGCGTGGATGACGCTGCCGGCGCCGAGGAACAGCAGCGCCTTGAAGTAGGCGTGCGTGGAGAGATGGAAGATTCCGGCGCCAAACGCGCCCACGCCGCAGGCCAGGAACATGTAGCCGAGCTGGCTGACGGTGGAGTAGGCCAGCACGCGCTTGATGTCGTTCTGGACCAGGGCGATCGAGGCGGCGAAGATCGCCGTCACAGCCCCGACGACGGCCACCAGGTTCATGCTGAACGGCGCCAGCGTGTAAAGCGCGTTCGAGCGCGCCACCATGTAAACGCCGGCGGTGACCATGGTGGCGGCGTGGATCAGCGCGCTGACCGGCGTGGGGCCTTCCATCGCGTCGGGCAGCCAGGTGTAGAGCGGGAGCTGCGCCGATTTTCCGGTCGCGCCGATGAAGAACAGGATGGTGATCCAGGTCAGCGTCAGGTTGCCCACTTCGAAGGCGCCGCTGCGCGCGCCGGCCGTCACCTCGGTGAACGCCAGCGAGCCGAAGGTGGCCAGCGTCAGAAACATCCCCAGCAGGAACGCGGCGTCGCCGATGCGGTTCACCACGAACGCCTTCTTCCCCGCGTCGGACGCCGACTTGCGCTGGAACCAGAAGCCGATCAGCAGGTACGAGCACAGCCCCACGCCTTCCCATCCCACGAACATCATGGCGTAGTTGTTGGCCAGCACCAGCGTCAGCATGTTGAACATGAACAGGTTCAGGTAGCCGAAGTAGCGGTAGTATCCGCCCTCGTGCGCCATGTAGCCGGCCGAGTAGACGTGGATGAGGAAGCCGACGAAGGTGACCACCAGCACCATCACCGACGACAGCGGATCCAGCAGCACGCCCCAGGCGGCTTCAAAGCGGGCCAGTTGCCCGTTGGACATCTGAAACGGCAGGCCGGCGACCCAGGTATAGAGCACTTTCTCGAACTGGTGTCCCGGGCGGCGGGCGAGCTCAATCACCGCGCCCAGCGCGAAGATGAAGGAAACAGCCACCAGGCCCGGGCAGAGGATACTGATGATGTCGCGGCGCTGCGCCCGCTCGATCGCACGCCCGAAAAACAGCATCAGCACCGCTCCGGCGAGCGGGAACATCGGGATCAGCCAGGAGTTCTCCAGAAAACTCATGCCTAAAAATCCGGCACAGGCAACAATGCCTGTGCTACTACCACTTGAGCAAATCCACTTCGTCGGCCTGGATCGTCTCGCGGTTGCGGAAAAACGCGATGATGATGCCCAGTCCGACGGCCGCTTCGGCGGCCGCGTCGGCAATGATAAAAATAGCGAAGGCCTGCCCGGACACCGACTGAAGCTGCCGCGAAAAAGCCACCAGGTTGATATTCACCGCGTTCAGGATCAGCTCGATGGACATCAGCACGATGACCATGTTGCGCCGTGTCAGCACCCCGACGACGCCGATGGTGAACAGCGCCGTCGAAAGGAACAGGTAATGCGTGATGGGGATGGTCGGTGTCGGAAACACTAGTCA
>JBKKAI010000448.1:0-3954 GCA_046714815.1 Terriglobia bacterium
TTCTGTAAGTGACTCAGAAGTAAACAGGTAGCTTGAATCTTTGGGCAAGGTTACGGGCCTCCTTAAGGATTATCCAGCAGGGGAAACAATCGCCCACCGTACCACGGATGAGCTTCGCTCGTCAAACAGTAAGTGCCTGCTGGGTGGGGCAGGCTTACAGCTGGCTGTAAGCCTGCCGCCGGCCTGGAGGGTCGCCGCGGCGACCGGCCTGAAAGGCGCCTGAAAGGCCGCCCCACACTTCCATGTCGTGCACAAGTGCGCGAACTTGCGCGGCTGCGAGGCTTTCTGGCCGAAAAATTGCCTGCAACTTCTACGGACTGTGCGGCGTCTAATCAGCTTGGAACGGAAAACGAAGGAGGGGGCTAAATGCCGACTACCCTGAAAACAAAGAGTTTGAGCTCGCGATCCAAGGCCCTTGAAGACAGCAATACCAGCCACGGCCGCATGTTGGGAAGCAAGGCCTACTGTACCCTGTGTACCCGGACAGTGGATGCCACGGTCTCTGTCGGAACCAACAGCATCGGCAAGAAGTACTTGCGTGTAACGCCGGGCCAGAAGTGCCCGCGTTGCTCGGGTCCGCTGGACGCTGCCTACGTGCTGAGTAACCTGTCGTAAACGGCTCCCCCCAAAAGGCAGCCAGGCTTGCCCGGGTCGGCGGGCGAGTCTGCGCTGCCTTTTTCTATTTGGCGGACCTCGGAGACCCTCGGGGAGCAGTTGAATTGTCCAATCAGAGAGCGTATGGTTAACTCCCTGGAATGCCATCCTGTGAAGGACTTGTGAAACAGGGTGGGAAGACAACTCAATCTCAAAGGAGAATCTGACGTGAATCGTTATTTCAAGGTAGTACTCGCCGCGTCGCTCGCCTGTGCCTGCACGCTGCCGGCGCAGACCACCAATCCGCTGAGCACGGAGGCGAAGCAAGCCTACACCAACATCAAGAACAACCTTGTCAAGATGGCCGAAAAAATGCCGGAAGAGCACTATAGTTTCAAGCCCGTTCCCGAGATCCGGACGTTCGGCCAGCTCGTCGCCCATGTCGCCGACGCGCAGGCGCGGACCTGCTCCGCCGTCAACGGCGAGCAGAAGTCGGTCAACGCGGCCTCCAAGACCACGAAAGCCGATCTGCAGGCGGCGCTCAAGGAATCATTCGCGATGTGCGACACCGCCTTTGATGCGCTCACCGACGAGAAGGCCGCCGAGATGATCAAGACGGCCCGGGGACAGCGGTCGAAGCTCGGCGCGCTGGCCGGGGTCACCACTCACAGCAACGAAGAATATGGCTACATGGCGGTCTACCTGCGCTTGAAAAGCATAGTACCGCCGTCGAGCGAAAAGTAAGATCTCCAGGGGAGCTGGACATGGGTCCGGCGCGATCACCGGTGGGCGTTGACCCTATCCAGAGGTTCCGGGCTAGGCCGGGCTAGGCCGGAATAGGGTTCCAACCCGGCCGGATGGGCAGCCGGCGAGCCGGCGCTTTTTTTGGTGGTTCCGGGCTTGAAACCGGATAAGGGCGTGTGCTAGGTTGAAGTCAGTTTCTGAACGGAGGTCCCACCTATGGTCTCTAGCCCTCAGGATCTACGGCAGCACCTGACGGCAACAAACGAGCAATTCCGAAAGCTGGCCGATCAGCACCACACCTACGACGGCCAGCTACAGCAGTTAGCAACCAAAACATTCCTCAACGATCAAGAAAAGGTGGAAGAGGTAAGGCTGAAGAAGCTGAAGCTCCGCCTGAAAGACGAGATGGAGCGGATCATACAGCAGTACCGCAAAGAGCACGTGGCGTAGGGCCGCCGTCGCGGCCCAGGTGAAAGAAAAGAGCGAAGGGTTGAAGATGCAGGCAGGCGCCGGCGGCGTCTGCCTGTAGTTCGCCTCCTGCCTCCCGGTTCCCCGTTCGGTTACAATGAAAGTGGACGATGGTTGCCGAAGGCATCCGATACGGGGTGGCGTTCAGCGCCGCGGCAGTGCTGGCCGGGCTGCTGCTGGGCTGGTGGTTTGCGCTGCCGCTGGCGGCGCTGGCGCTGTTCCTGATGTACTTTTTTCGCGACCCGGAGCGGCAGGGGCCCACCGGGGCGGCGCTGGCCGTCTCGCCCGCCGACGGGCGCGTCGTGGACATCCGCAACACCGAGCTCCAGGGCCAGGCGGTGCGGAGAATCAGCATCTTTCTTTCCCCGATGGACGTGCACGTGAACCGCTCGCCGGTGGCCGGCGTTGTCCGCCGCGTTGAATACTGCCCCGGGCGCTTCCACGTGGCCTCGCGTCCGGAGGCCTCCAGCGAGAATGAGTGCAACACGGTGACGGTGGAAGGCCCCGACGGCACGGTGGTATTCAAGCAGATCGCCGGCATTCTGGCGCGCCGGATCGTGTTCTGGAAGAAGGAAGGCGATACGGTGGACCGGGGTGAGCGGATCGGGCTGATGAAATTCAGCTCGCGGATGGACGTGTTTCTCGACAACACGTGGCAGATCGTGGTCCAGGCCGGCGCGCGCGTCAGCGCGGGCGTCACGGTTCTGGCCAGAAAGATGTGAGCATGGAAACGGCCTCCCACTCTCCCGGCTCCGGTTCCGGCTCCGGCCCGCGGCCGGTGCGCCGCGGCGCCTACCTGCTGCCCAGCCTGTTCACGGTGGCCAACGTATTCTGCGGGTACTACGCGCTCACCGAGGCGTTCCGGGGGGCGCTGTCGGCCGAGACGGCGGCGCCGCACCT
Source organism: Terriglobia bacterium (assembly GCA_046714815.1). GTDB lineage: Bacteria > Acidobacteriota > Terriglobia > JAJPHL01 > JAPKYU01 > JBKKAI01. The sequence goes on from JBKKAI010000448.1 coordinate 2,707, forward strand.
GGACGCTGCCGCCAAGGCCATCGGCCTGGCGGTGCTGTTCGACGGCTTCGACGGGCGCATCGCGCGCATGACCGGCACCACCAGTGCGTTCGGGCGCGAATTCGACTCGCTGGCCGACGTCATCACCTTCGGAGTGGCGCCCGCGCTGCTGGCGTTTGCCTGGGGCGTGCGCTGGCTGGACCCGCTGATCCCGCCCGGCGGCCCGCAGATCATCGAGCACATGCACCGCATCGGCTGGTTCCTCTGCTTCCTGTTCCTGATCTGCGGCGCGGCGCGGCTGGCGCGCTTCAACATCCAAGTGGACCCGATGCCGGCCAATCCCGGCCGCCCGGGGCGAAAATATTTCGTGGGCTTGCCGATCCCGGCCGGCGCCGGGCTGGTGGCCGCGGTGGTCCACGTGGACAACGGCACACCCATCGCCTGGTGGCCGGCGGCCGCCTTCTGGCTGGCGATGATCTTCGGCGCCGCGCTGCTGATGGTCAGCCGCTGGCGTTACTACAGCTTCAAGGACATTGATTTCCGCCGCAGCCGCCGCTTCGTCACCGTCGTCGCGCTGGCCGCGCTGATCGCCGCCATCTGGTTTTACTCCGAGCCGGTGCTGCTGGCCATCGCCCTGATCTATGTCGGCTCCGGCGTGCTGCCCCGCGCCGCCGGCGTGCTGCGCCGCCTGCGCCCCGACCCCACGCGGAGTCCTGGCCTCGGAGTGCGGAGTTCGGAGTGACAGATGCGGAACGGCCAGCGGCCGGGATCAACATAACCGGGCACAACATGGCCGGGCTCAACATGGCCGGGCTCAACATGGCCGGGCTCAACATGGCCGGGCACAACATCGCGGTTGTGGGCGCGTCATCGCTCAAGGGCAAAGAACTGAAAGAAGCGCTCGAACAGCGCTCTTTCCCTACGCGCCGCCTTACCCTGCTCGATGACGAAGAGCTGACCGGGCAGCTCACCGAATTTCAGGGCGAGCCGGCGGTGGTGCGCGCGATTGATCCCCAGAGCTTCGATGGCGTGGACTTTGTCTTCTTCGCCAGCTCGCCCGCCTTCACGCGCAACGTCTGGAAGGCGGCCGAGCGCGCCGGCTGCCGGATCATTGACCTGACCGAGGCGCTCGAGCAGGAGGCGGGGGCGCGCATTGCCGGACCATTGGCGGCGGACCTGTCGCGGCCACCGGGAACGCCCGCCCCGGAAGTGGGGGGGGGGGGGGGGGGGGGGGGGCGCGCGGGGGCGGGGGTGGCGGCGGCACCCGCG
>JBKKAI010000449.1:0-4994 GCA_046714815.1 Terriglobia bacterium
CGGGAGATGCCACCAGCGTGTCCTCGCCGCCGTTCGGAACGGCCGCTCCCACCGGCTTCACGTATCCTGCCGGCGGTGTGCTGCGTCCGCGCTTCAACGATCCGCTCGATCCGGCCACCCCGGCGGCACTGCTGCGGGTGAACCCCTGCGCCACCAACCTGCTCTATCCGTACGTGGTGTCTCGAGTTGCCGGATTCGACACGGGTCTGGTGATCGCCAACACCTCGCGTGACCCGTTCGGCGTTCCGCCGACCACGGTCACCGCAGCCACTACCGCGCGTGGCGCTACGCCCCAGGCCGGCACTTGCACGATGACCGGCTGGCCCGCCGCTACGGGCACTCCTGCGGTGGCGTTCACCACGCCCAGCGTGGCTGCCGGCGCCTCCTACATCAATGTCCTGTCAGCGATCCCGGTGTTTGACGGGTTCCAGGGCTACGTCATCGCGCGCTGTAACTTCCAGTTCGCGCATGGCTTCGCCTTCATCGTGGACGGCTTTGGCTTGTCGGCCCCGAGAATTGCAGAGGGCTACGTTGCCAATGTCATCCCCGATCCGTTCGCCCTCGCCACCGTGATCGCGACTTACACTCGCAGCGCTATAACGGCCGGGAACGCCATTTTTGGCGCCCCCAGCGGCGAGGGTGAAGGCTTGGCCCACTAATTCAGGCCACTGCCTTCGGTCCATTCTCGACAGGGCGGTCCGTTTCCACGGGCCGCCCTGTTCTTTCTTGTGCTAGACTTATCCTGAGTTGAAATTTCCATTCATAGAAGGTGTGCGCATGGCGCTCCTTAAGCGAACCCCAATCCGGCAGTTTTTCTCCCTCGTCGTCACGCTGCTTTTGTTCGCCGCGGCCCTAACGGCGCAGGACAGCCAGCGCGAGAATGCGTTGCGGGCGCGTGTGGAAAAGTTCTACAGCCTCCTGCAGCTTGGACAGAAGCTTGCCGCGGAACAGTTTCTGGTGGAGGAATCGCGCGAAGCGTTTCGCAGCGAGCCGCGCAGTCCCTTCGTCGGGTTCGAGATTGACATCGTAAAATTCGATCCAGACGGGCAAAGCGCGACCGTGGACGTGAAGATGCAAGTCATAGGCCGGATGATGCCCACGCCCGTGAACCTGACGGCCACGACGAAATGGCGCATAAGAGACGGCGAGTGGTTCGCGGTCCTCGGCGAATCAGAGGGGGGTTCGCTGCGTGAACTAATGTCCAGGAAGCAGAGCGGCCTGCCGCTGCCGGAAAACCTGAAGTTCGTGGGCAGCCGCTGGTATTTCGGCTTCGTCAAGCCCGGCCAGATCAAAACCGCCCGCTTCCCCTTCACCAACATTACCAAGCAGTCGGTCACCATCACCGCCGTTCTCACCGGGTGCGACTGCCTGCGCCTGAAAACCGAAAAGAGAGAATACAAGCCCGGGGAATCCGGCGAAATCCTGATCGAGTTCGATCCCGAGGGATATTCGAAGGATTACGTGCAGTCCATCGTCGTTCGGACCGATCCGGGAAGCGTCAAGACTGTTCTGCACGTCCTGGGGTATCTGCTCGTGCCCGGCGAAGTGGCGCCAAAGTTGTCTCAGAACCCTGAACCCTGAAGCACCGCGCGGACGAAGCTTGGCGGGCACGAACAGCGCCCGGTGCTCTTCGCCTGGCCGCATCCGAATGCGCCCGCCACCGGCGCGCCCGCGATGGTGAGAAACGCCGCTGTCCTATCTCTATGTGCCTGCCGCCGCGTCCACACGCTCGAAGACAGCCTGGCCATCCTTGAGCCGGGCGATGTAGCTCTCGACGGCGACGCCGGGCATAATCCGCTGCAACTCGTCCCCTGCCTGGCGCAGGTCGCTGCGGTGGAGTAGCTCGAAATCGGCGTGGTGGCCATGTACGTGTTGGTACCACTGGCAGCCGGCGTGGGCGATCAGCACCACGCGGCTGAGTCCGTGCGATTGCAACAGGAAGGCGGTCCAGCGGCTGCCGGCCCAGCCGAACTTGGGGAGGTAGTCCCGGGCCACCAGGAACTGCGCGCCGCCGGGTACGGCGATCGCGTCGTAGAGGGCAATGCCCAGCGTTTCCTCGATAAACCGGTGGAAGGCCTGCTGAAAGAGGTAGGTACTGCAGTAGACCACCAGCGTCGTAGGTTTTTCCTCGCCCTCTTTCACGGTTTGGCATCCCCGGCCGAGGTCGCCTTCGCCGCCTTGGCCTTCGTGGAGCTGTCGGGGACTCCGGCGTCGGCGGCGGCTTCGATGCCGGCCTTCGCCAGCAGGCCGCGCACGTCCAGGCCCAGGGACTGGGCCTTCTGGATCAGCTCGAACAGCACGCCCGGCACCGTGCCGGCGAAGCGGCCCAGCGACGAGTGTCCATCCGCCGAGCCGCTGTCAATCATCACGACCTTGTCAATGTTGCCCATGGGAGCGGCGATAGCCCCCATGACGCTGGAGAACTGCCGGACGATCTCCGGCAAGCGGTCGAGCACCAGCATGGTCTTGCCGGCCTGGTCGAGCTTGGCGAAGGCCTCGGCCTTGCGCTCGACGCCCTCGGCTTCGGCCAGCAGCTTGGCTTTGAGGGCCTCGGCTTCGGCCAGCAGCTTGGCCTTCACCGCCGACGCTTCGGCCTCGCCGCGGGCCCGAATGGCCGCCGCCTCGCCGGCCCCTTCCATCTCGCGCTTCAACTTCTCAGCCTCGGCGGTGGCCACCACCGCCTGCTTGCGCCCCTCGGCTTCGAGGATCGCCGCCTGTCGCTGCCCCTCGGCCTCCAGCACCGTCGCCTGCCGCTTGGCGTCGGCCGGCTTGATGACGGTGGCGATCAGCTCGCGCTCCTTGCGCGTGGCCTCGGCGTCGGCCACTTCCACTTCCTTCAGCGTGCGGATGCGCTCGACGGCCACCTCCTGTTCCACCAGCTTCTGCCGCGCCTCGGCCTCGGCCAGCGGCCCGGAGACGCCGGCGATGGCCTGCTGGCGCTTGATTTCGGCTTCATAACCGGCCTTCTTCACGTCGCGCAATTTTTCTGCCTCGGCGATCAGGGCCAGGTTCTCGTTCTCCTTCTGCTTGCCTTCGCGCATCGCGGTCGAGGCCCGGATATTGGCATCGCGCTCGGCCTCGGCCGTGCCGATCTTCGCGTGGCTCTTCACCTCGGCTGTGCGCTTCTGGCCGAGAGCGTCAATGTAGCCGTAGGCGTCGTGGATTTCCTGGATGGTCAGCACGTCAATTCCCAAGCCGATCTTGGCCAGGTCTTCGGCGGCCTCGCGCAGCACTTCCTGGTTGAACTTCTGGCGGTCGCTGACAATCTCCTCAATGGTGAGCCGCCCAACAATGGCGCGCAGGTGCCCTTCCAGGTTCTTGTAGGCGATCTCTCGGATCTCCTCCGGACGCATACCCAGAAAGCGCTCGCAGGCCGCCTCCAGCGATGTCATGTCGCTCAGGATCTTCACGTTGGCCACGCCCTTCACGTCTACCTGGACGCCGTCTTTGTTCGGCGCTCCGTGAACGTCCAGGTCAATCGAGAAAACGTTCAGGTCGAGGTAGGCGACGCTTTCCACCAACGGCAGCTTCAGCTTCGCGCCGCCGGTCACCGGCAGGAAGCCCTTGTCCTTGCCGTCCTTCGTCTTTCGCTTGCGGCCGTAGAACACCGCCACCTTGTTGGGGGGCACCCGGATGTAGTTCTTGGCGATGATGCGCAGCAGCGCGACAAACGCCGCCACCATCAGCAGCCACATCCAGGGGCCGAGGAACTTGCCGAGCAGGGTTTCCATTGGGAGTCTCCGTGGCACAGGCATTCTTGCCTGTGCCCTTGTTCTTAAGTGTTCTTAGGTGTTCTGCGCTTTTTCCACGTACACCGTGTTTCCGGAACTGCTGACGATCTTGACACGCTCGCCTTCCTGGAAAGAATGACCCGCCGCCGAAGCGCGCGCCGAGGGATGCAGGCGCTTCTCATTCACCGCGACGCTGATCTGGCCCAGCCCGTCGGGCGGGATGGCAACCGAAACCTGGCCCACCGCTCCCACCAGGTCATCGTCGGCGATCAGCGAGCTGGCCTGCTGCCGCATGAAGAAGGCGATCAGGTGGTAGCCGGCATACCCGACAACCAGGCCGCCGGCGGTGCCGGCCACCGAGGCCACCAGGACACTGGCCCCGGCTATTCGCGCCAGTGCGCCGCAGGCGCCGAAGGCGGTGAAGAACAGGGAAAGGATCCGCAGGCTGAACGGGCTGGGATGGTCGGCAAAGCCAATCTCGTGCGCCGCATCGAGACCCGCATCATGATCGGTGTCATGTTCGCCGAACAGCGCCGAAACCAACAGCAGCAGGAAGCCGACCGACGCGATGGCTACAAAGATGAGCATGAACTCGTCCCCCGGGCTGGAGGTGGAAATGGTTTCGAGCGATGCTATGTCCGCCCGCCGCGCTTGTCAAGGCCGCCCTGGACTGCTTGGGCTGCTTGGGCCGCTCGGGCGCGCCTGTGCGGGCAAAAACGCTGCCGGCGCTTTTACTGGCTGATCACCTGTCCGCGTCTTTTCGTCCCGCCAACGGTGAACGGCAGAGCGATGGACGTACCGCCTCCGGGCGCCGGGTTGAACACAGTGACCAGTGCCGTGCCGGCCGAGGCGATGTCGCCCGCCTCTATTGTCGCAAACAACTGTCCGCTATGGAAAAACGTCGTGACGCGTGCCAGCCCGTTCCACCGGACCACGGAACCGGACACGAAATTGGCGCCATTCGCGGTTAGCGTGAATCCATTGCCACCCGTGGCCGCCGTGGATGGAGAGATCGTGTTCAGCAACGGCACAGGGTTGCAACCGGAGGCGAACACCTCCCCTGCCGCCGTGAGAGGATGGTTGAAGCGCGGACGCTGCACACCGCCCGGGGGATACGTGAAGCCGCTGGGAGCGGCCGTTCCGAACGGCGGCGATGACACGCTGGTGGCATCTCCCGCGAAAATGGGCGGCCAGAGCTGGGCCTGCGCGGTCGCCGCAGCCAGGCTGATCGGCGTCGTGGTAACGCCCTTGTTCACGACACCA
>JBKKAI010000450.1:0-30479 GCA_046714815.1 Terriglobia bacterium
TCGGCGGCGCGCTCCGGCAGCACGTGGCCCTGCGGGCGGACCGTCAGGTCCACGCCGGGGAAGCCCAGTTCCTTCAGCGTTTTTCCCAGGCGCAGGTAGTCGAGCTCGGCCAGGTGCTTGGAAAAGAAGCACAGCGTGGGCGTCGCCGAATGAGGCGGCGGCGGCGTCCGGGAGCGTACGCTCCGGGTTGCAGGCGCGAGAAGCGGCGAGGCGGCCAGCGCCGCGCCGGCGCGCAGGAAATCGCGGCGGGTCGGCTTCATGCCAATCTCCATGGCGCCCTGTACTTATACGACAGCAGCTTGTTGGCGGCGTCGTTGTTGGTGACGCGCTCGGTTTTTGCATCCCACTCCAGGTAGCTTTTCGTCCTTAGCGCGACGTTGCCGAGCAGCGTGGCGGACGTCGAGCGATGTCCCGTCTCGATGTCGCAGTTGCAGGCCTTCCGGCTCTTGACGCAGTCCAGGAAGTTGCGCGCGTGGTCGGCGTCGTCCACCTTGCCTTTCGCCGCCCGCGGCTCCATCGCCGGCCGCCCCGCGCGGCCCTGCGCGCGATCCTGCTCGCGCCTGAGCGGGCTGCGACCGGGCAGCTCCTGCTCGCGCATGCTTTCCGGAACGATCTCGTAGGAATCATCGCCGTTGATGTACAGCGTCCCCTGGGTGCCGCGGAATTCGACGAGCGCCCTCCTGATGTTGCCCGGAGCGGCGTTGCAGTTGTACTGGGAGAAGACCACCAGCGTGCCGCCCGGGAACTGCCACAGCACCTCCATCGTGTCGGGGATCTCGCGGTTGTCCTCCACCGAGTACTTGCCGCCGATGGCGGTGACCGCCTGCGGCGCGTCCTTGCCAATGCCCCACTGGATCAGGTCCATATAATGCGTGCCGAAGTTGGTAAGCTGGCCGCCGGAGTAGTCGTAGAACCAGCGGAACTTGTACAGGCAGCGATTGACGTTGTAGGGGACTTTGGGCGCCGGGCCCAGCCACATGTCCCAATCGAGGCCCGGCGGCGGCGCGCTGTCGGGCGGGTTGCCGATGCCCATCGGACACTCGTTCACGACGTGGTAGCCCTTGGCGACGGTTACCTTGCCGATAGCGCCGTTGCGCACCAGGTCGCAGGCTTCCTTGCAGACGGCCGACGAGCGGCGCTGGATGCCGACCTGCGTCACGCGGTTGGTGCGCCGCGCCGTCTCCACCATCCTGCGCCCCTCGCTGACCACCAGCGACAGCGGCTTCTCGACGTACACGTCCTTTCCCGCCTCGCAGGAGTGGATGAACTGCAGCGCATGCCAGTGGTCGGGTGTGATGATCGCCACCGCATCGAGGTCCTTCATCTCGAGCATCTTGCGGTAATCGCGGAAGTGCGTGGGGCTGCCGCCGGCCTTGCGCGCGGCGGGCTCCAGGTAAGGCTCGTAGGCCTCGCACAGCGCGGCCACCTGAGCGTCTTTATGTTTGAGAAAAGCGTCCAGCACCTGGTCGCCGCGGTTGCCGACGCCGATGAAGCCAACACGCACGCGGTCGTTCGCGCCCAGAATGCGCGCGCTGCTCAGCGCGGTGAATGCCGCCGCCTTGCCGAAGTCCCGCCGCGTAAGCTTGTCCATTTCCTTTTCCTCCTGCCTCACCGTGTATTACATTCCTTCGGCACGGTTTTTTCAAGCCGTGAAGGAAGAATTTCCATGCCCAGCCCCTTGCCCGGTTTCCGCGAACTGCTGGAGGCCACCGACGCTTCCGTGTACGAAATCGAATCACGCGCGCCCGGTCCGCCGGGTAGCCTGCCGCTGACCCCGGAAATGCTGTTGACTCGCCCGTCGGGCGACCTGTTCGGCCTGAGTCAGGACGCGGGCATGGGCTGGGCGCCGGGCGATCTGGGCCGCAAGGAATTCCTGATCCTGAGCACGCAGGGCGGCATTCGCGCCGCCGACGGACGGCCGATCGCGCTCGGCTACCACACCGGCCACTGGGAAGTGGGGTTGCTGATGGAGGCAGCGGCCGAGGAGCTGAAGGCGCGCGGCTTTCTGCCGTTTGCCGCCTTCTGCACCGACCCCTGCGACGGCCGCACGCAGGGCACCACCGGCATGATGGACAGCCTGCCGTATCGCAACGACGCGGCGCAAATCTTCCGGCGGCTGATCCGCTCGCTGCCCACGCGCCGCGGCGTGCTCGGCGTGGCCACCTGCGACAAGGGGCTGCCGGCGATGATGATGGCGCTGGCCGCGATGCGCGGCCTGCCGTGCGTGCTGGCGCCCGGCGGGGTGACGCTGCCGCCCGTCGAGGGCGAGGATGCCGGCGCCATCCAGACCATCGGCGCGCGCTTCGCCCACGGCAAGATTTCGCTCGAAGAAGCCGCCGACCTCGGCTGCCGCGCCTGCGCCTCGCCCGGCGGTGGCTGCCAGTTCCTGGGCACGGCGGCCACTTCGCAAGTGGTGGGCGAAGCGCTGGGCCTTTCGCTGCCGCACTCGGCGCTGGCGCCCTCGGGCCAGCCCGTGTGGCTGGACATGGCGCGGCGCTCGGCCCGCGCGCTGGTGGCGCTCGAAGCGCGCGGCATCACCACCGGCGACATCCTCACCGAAAGCTCGGTGCGCAACGCGATGGTGGTTCACGCCGCGTTCGGCGGCTCGACCAACCTGCTGCTGCATATCCCGGCCATCGCTCACGCCGCCGGCCTGCGGCGCCCGCGGGTCGAGGACTGGAACGCCGTCAACCGGAAAACGCCGCGGCTGGTGGACGCGCTGCCGAACGGCCCGCGCAACCATCCCACCGTCCAGGTGTTTCTCGCCGGCGGCGTGCCGGAAGTGATGCTGCACCTGCGCCGCCTCGGCCTGCTTGAGGAAGCCGCGCTGACCGTGACCGGCGAGCCGCTCGGCCGCCAGCTCGATTGGTGGGAGAAATCGGAGCGCCGCGCCATTGTTCGCGATTTGCTGCGCAAGCGCGACGGCGTCGCGCCCGACGACGTGATCATGGCGCCGGACGAGGCTGCGGCGCGCGGCCTCACCAGCACCATGACGTTTCCCGGCGGCAACCTTGCGCCCGAGGGCGCGGTGATCAAGAGCACGGCGATTGATCCGTCAGTGGTGGACGCCGGCGGCGTCTACCGCAAGCAGGGCCCGGCGCGCGTCTTCACTCGCGAGAAAGACGTCATCGCCGCTATCAAGAGCAGTCAGGTGAAGGCCGGCGACATCCTGGTGCTCGTCTGCCGCGGCCCGATGGGCGCGGGCATGGAGGAGATTTACCAGGTGACCGCCGCCCTGAAGCACCTCGATTTCGGCAAGCACATCGCCGTGCTGACCGACGCGCGCTTCTCCGGCGTCTCGACCGGCGCCTGCATCGGGCACATCGGCCCGGAAGCGCTCGCGGGCGGGCCCATCGGCAAGGTGCTCGACGGCGACTTGATCCGCATCGTGATTGACCGCCGGCGCCTTGAGGGCAGCGTGGATGTGGTGGGCGCCGGCGGCGTCGAGTTTGGCCCGGATGAGGGCGCGAGAATTCTGGCGGCGCGCCCGCCGCGACCCGACCTGGCGCCCGATCCCGATCTGCCCGACGACACGCGATTGTGGGCCGCGCTGCAGGCCGTTTGCGGCGGCGTCTGGGGCGGCTGCGTCTATGACGCCGCTACGATCGGCGCGCTCCTCGCGCAAAAACCGCGATGAAACCTGGCACACGGTTCCTTCGGCCTCCCGACTGTCATCCCGAGCTCGCCGCGGCGACCGAGGGACCTGCTTTTCAGCAACGTGTTCAAGCAAGGAAGAAAAGCAGGTCCCTCGCAGCGCTCGGGATTAGCGGCGGGCGGCGAGCTGCTTCTGGATCGAAGCGCGAACCGACGGCAGGTAGCGCAGCGCGTTGGCGTAGTAAACCTTGCGGAGCACGTCGTCGGGCAGGCCGATGCCGTAGATTTTCCAGCGGCCGTGCAGCGGCGCGCCGGTCTCGGAGCGAATCTGGGCCGGGTGATCGAAGTGCTCGTCAAAGGTCTCCAGGAACCGCCAGTGAGGCGCCCAGAACTCTTCGATCCCGCGGTTGGGGTTGCCGTCGGAGCCGAACACGATGCGGTCCTGGTACTTGAGGAAGAACTTGCGGATCATCAGCGGCGCGCGGCCCAGGTCCTGAACCGCGGCCGAGATCTCGACATCGGCGTTGGGATACTTGTCCAGCAGCGCGGCGACTTTGTCCATGTCGTAGTACAGCATCGCCACGTGGGCGTTGACGAAGCGCGTTTTGGGGTGCTTGGCGTGCATGTTCTCGCGCGCCTTTTCAATGACGTCGGGGCCCGGCTGGCCCGTCTTGTAATAGTTGCCCGAAGGATTGCTGCGCCACAGCCCGGCTTCATATCGCTCGTTCTCCGGGCCGATGGGAAGGAAGCGGCCGTACGAGTCGCTGATGTGGATCATGACCGGCTTGCTGTACCTGCCACACGCCTCCCAGATCGGATCGAACCGCCGGTCGTCGGCCTGAATGTACGTGCCGTCGGGATTCCTCAGGTCGAGCCCGAGCACCTTGTTGATCTTCAGCCCCGCCGCGCCGGCCCGAAAACAGCGCTCCAGCTCTTCGGTGGTTTTTGCGGACCATCCCGGTTCGTTGATCCCTTCCCAGTCCAGCCGCGCGAAATGAATGATGCGGTCCCGGTAGGGCTCGCCCACCTTCATGTTCTGATCGAATGTCTTTCCAAATCCGCCGTCCATGTTGCACAGCACGCCCAGGCCGGTCTCGTCCATCAGCTTGATCATCTTCCGGTAAGCGTCGTCGGAACTGATCCCTCGTCCATGCAGGTGGAAGTCAATCGCCGGAAACTTCGCCCGGGTGAGGGCGGTCCTGGGGAGTTTCATCAGGGCCTTGGGGATGGCCGGCACTTCGGGCGTGGGCCGGAAATCGGGATGCGAGGGAAACCGGGCAGTCTCGGATTTTGCCCCGGGCCTTTGGGCCGAGGAAGGAGAGAAGCCCGCGGCGGCGAGCAGAGCCAAGACGGATAACCATCGAAGTCCAGTCATAAGTCCTCATTTCTCCTCGGGCGACGAGTACGCGCATTGTTACACAAAGCCGGCCCGGCGTCACGAGAGTGAGTAGGCACGGGTACGCACGGTCTGTCAGGATCGAGGGCTTGCTGGAAAAACCAGGGCCGACGACTTGCGCTCGAAAAAAATCCCTTGACATGGGTCTGAAAGTTTGGGAATATGACACTCTTACGATAATTCCGGATAGAAAGCAGCAGGGCAGCGTAGCACAGGCATTCCCGTCTGTGCGTGGGAAGGCGTTGTTAGCGGAAAGCCTGCTGACGGTAATTATCTAACTGCCGTACAATCAATAATTTAGGAGTTTCGTGCCGCTGTTAGCGGGAAAGTTGGCTAACACTCATCTCTTTGAGCCCCAAGGAGTTAGGGCCCAAAAAACACATCGAGTTGTTAGCAGGAAACCGGCGAAAACGCTAAGGGCAGGCAGCCCTGCCCAATGTTTTCCTAAACTTACGTATTTTGCCGGCCTTGGGAACCTGCTTTTCAAGGAGGTTCCGAGGAACCCTGCTTTTCAGACCGAACCCGCTCAGTTCGCACTTCCATGTTGCACACCCGCATCCCATGCACGCGGCAAACCGGCGGCCGTCTTCCGTCTGTTAGAATCGGAACCAATGAGAATCGCTTGGCTCTCGATTTGCACGCTCGCTGCCGGTCTGTCATTGGCGGCGGAGGAGTTCGTGCCGATTCCCGGCGGAACATTCCTGAGCGGGGACGTGGTGACGCGCAAGGGGCGGCAGGAGCCGGTGCGGCTGGATGCGTTCGAGATTCTTGCGCATCCGGTGACGAACCGTGACTACCGGACCTTTGTGGACGCCACCGGCTTCGCGCCGCCGCCGCACTGGGCCGGCGGGCGAATTCCCGCGGGCATGGAACAGCACCCCGTGGTGTTCGTGAACCGCCACGACGTCGAAGCCTACCTGGCATGGCGCAGCCGCGCGGAGAAGCGCGTTTACCGCCTGCCCGCCGATGCCGAGTTCGAATATGCCGCGCGCGGGAGGCTGGAAGGCAAGCTGTATCCGTGGGGCGACGAAGAGCCGGCCGGGCGCGCCAATTTCGACGGCGACGGAACTCGCACCGCGGCCGACTGGCGGCGTTACCTGAAGCCGGTGAAGAGCTACGCGGCCAACGGGTTCGGCCTTTACGACATGGCGGGCAATGTGTGGCAGATGGTGGTGACGTCCCCGGACCCGGCGCGGCAGCGGTTCAAGTATCGCATCGAGAGTCCGACGGACCTGGAGAGCCGCGCGGTCGGCGGCTCCTGGGCTCGCGCCGCTCCCTACCTGCGCTGCGGCTACGGCGGCGGCCTGGGCGCGGGCATGCGCCTGCCCGACCTCGGGTTCCGCGTGGTGCGGGAGGTAGCGGGATCGGCGTCGTTCCAACCCGCGCCGCGCCGCCTGATCGCGTTGCCTCAGGGCGGCGGCCGGGTGTTTCTCGGCTGGCAGTTGCTCGCGGGCGATCCGGCCGGCGTCACCTGGAACATCTACGCCTCGCGGCGGCGTGACGCGGCCGGCGAGCGTGTCAACCGCCAACCGGTCGTGGGTGGCACGAATTACGTGGTTGAAAGGGGCGTGGTTGAAGGGGGCCTGGTTGGAAGGGACAATGACACGCGCGCCGCCGCGCCGCTCACATATTACCGCGTGCGCCCGGTGGTGAACGGCCGCGAAGGGCAGCCCTCGGAATGGGCCGGCGCGGAGCCGTCGGCGGCGCCCACCGGCGCCGTGATGACCTTCAAGCCCACCGTCCAGCAAGGCAACATGGTCCCGGTGTTCGGCGACCTGGACGGCGATGGGTTGCTCGACGTCGTGGTCCGGCTCGACAACGGCATCCGCGAGATGTCGCGCGACCCGGGCGTTCCGGTCGAGCTCGAGGCCTTTACCCACGACGGCCGCGCGCTTTGGCGGCGCCCGCTGGTCTGGCACGACCACTGCTTCGGCAATGCCAACAATGTTCCCGTCGTGGTTTACGATCTCGACGGCGACGGCCGCGCCGAAGTTATCGCCCGCGTGCAGGAGGGCGACGGTGTCTATCTCGCCGTGCTCAACGGCGCGAACGGCCGCCTGCTGCGCAAGACCGCCTGGCCGGAGATGGTCAGCGATTTCTCGAAATCGTCTACGCGCATCCATCTCTCGGTGGCCTACCTCGACGGCCGGCATCCGGCGCTGGTCACGCAGACCGGCCTGTACGAGAACGAGGTTTTCACCGCCTACGACCGGGATCTCAAAAAGCTCTGGGAATATCGCAGCACGATGGAAACCAACGGCAGCGGCTCGCACCACGTGGACATCGCCGACGTGGACGGCGATGGCCGCGATGAGGTGTTCAACGGCACCACGTGCCTGAACCCCGACGGCACCCTGCGCTGGTCCATCTATCGCCAGCACCCGGACATCGTGGCCATCAAGGACTTCCTGCCGGAGCGGCCCGGGTTGGAAGTTTTCTTCGCCGTGGAAAGCTCGGTGCACGCCGGCGCCTACCTGGTAGAGGCGAAGACCGGGAAGGTGATCTGGAAAGTGAACCGCGAAGATGATCCGCGCTGGACGCACGCCCATACGGGATGGGCCGCCGATATCTGGGCGGGATCGCCCGGCATCGAGATGCTTACCAACCGCGATGGCCACGAGGCCAAAGATCTGGTGCTGTTCTCGGCCGGCGGCAAGATTCTGATGAACCCGTTTCCCCAGGGCTGGATGCCGGTGACCTGGGAAGGCAACGCGACGCGCGAGCTGATGACGCGCAACGGCAACTCGCTGGGAAAATTCGATGGGCGCGACGTCGCAGCCGCGGGTAGCGCACCGCCCAACCCCGGCAAAGGCAATTGCCCGATGGTGGCGGACATCGTCGGCGATTACCGCGACGAAGTGGTCTGCACCGGGCCGGCCTCGGATGGCGGCACGGCGATCTTCGTCTACACCAATACGACGCCCCTCGCCCGCAGCGCCGTGACGCCCACCGCCGGACGCCAGTATCGTCTGTGGATGGCGCGCAACATGGGCGGCGGATACCCGTCGTATTTCGAGCCGGAAGGGAAATGATTCCGACGGCTTACCGATCTGACCCAAAGCATCCATCCTGGCTTGCTGAATCTTGTATAATCCGTTGGTGCTCACCAAAGTGTTGATGGATGTAGAGGAGTACCTGCGCACCAGCTTCGAGGGAGCCGACTGCGAGTTTTTGGACGGCGAAGTCGTCGAACGCAACATGGGCGAGCTGCCACACAGCAAAGCGCAAACCAAGCTGGTTATCCGCCTGGGGCAGATTGCCGAGAAGCTGGGCCTGCAACTTCACGTGGAGATCCGTATCCAGATCAGTCCGCGCCGCTTTCGGGTTGCCGACGTGGCCGTCTGGCGCGCCGGCGATATCGGCAGTCGCATTCCCACCGTGCCCCCATTTCTAGCGATCGAGATCCTCTCCGCCGAAGACCGCATGGTGCGGATGCTGCCGAAGATTCAGGAGTACCTTTCCATCGGCGTTGAGTACGTATGGCTGGTTGATCCGCTGGAACGCAAGGCGCTGGTTTATTCTCAACAGGACGCTGCCGGACGCCTGGTAGACGTACTGCGCACCAGCAACCCCGCGATTGATCTCCCACTCACGGCTGTCTTCTCATAACCGGCGGGCGGAGGAGGATTTCGGCGATGCGGCGGCTGGCCTGGCCGTCGCCGTAGGGATTGTGGGCGCGGCTCATGCGCTCATAGGCGGCGGGGTTGTCCAGCAGCTCGGTGGCCGAGTCCACAATTTTTTCTGTGTCGCTGCCCACCAGTTTCACCGTGCCGGCCTCGACCGCCTCGGGCCGCTCGGTAACCTCGCGCATTACCAGCACCGGCTTGCCCAGCGACGGCCCTTCTTCCTGGATGCCGCCGGAATCCGTCAGGATCAAGTATGCCGATTCCATCAGGCCGACGAATGGGACGTAGGCAAGCGGCTCGATCAACTGTACGTTGGGCAAGCCGCCGAGAATTCGAGACACCGGCTCCCGCACGTTGGGGTTCAGGTGAACCGGATAAACCAGTTCGACGTCGGGGCGCTCCGCGATGCGGCGGAGCGCGCGGCAGATGCCCTCGAAGCCCTCGCCGAAGCTCTCGCGGCGGTGGCCGGTCACCAGCACCAGGCGCTTTTCCGGCGCGATCGGCCGCATGCCGGACGGCGCCGGCCAGCGCCCGCGGTACTTGTCGCAGGTGTAAAAAAGCGCGTCCACAACCGTGTTGCCGGTGACGAAGATGTGCGTATCCGGAACGCCTTCGCTGCGCAGATTGGCCGCGGCGCTTTCGGTCGGCGAAAAATGCAGGTCGGCCAGCGGCGATGTCAGCCTCCGGTTGATCTCTTCGGGAAACGGCCGCCGCTTGTCGAAAGTGCGCAGGCCCGCTTCGACGTGCCCCACGCGGATGCCCAGGTAAAAGGCCGCCAGCGCCGCGGCGAACACGGTGGTGGTATCACCCTGCACCAGCACGATGCCGGGGCGCTCATCCATCAGCACCGGGCGCAGGCCGGTGAGGCAGCGCGCGGTCAGGTCGAACAGGTCCTGGCCCGGCTGCATGATGTCCAGGTCGTAATCGGGCCGGATGGAGAAGGTTTCGAGCACCTGGTCGAGCATTTCGCGGTGCTGCGCGGTCACACACACCGAGACGTGGAACTCGGGGCGCGCCCGCAGTTCGAGCACGACCGGAGCCAGCTTGATCGCCTCCGGCCGGGTCCCAAACACCAAGAGTACTTTTTCAACGGTCGGCTTCACAAATGTAGCCCAGGGTGAAATCGCGCCGCCGGTCGAGGCCATCGCAGAAGTAGAGCAGCAGCGGGACCAGCAGGCCGAAAAACGGCGCCAGCAGAACGAACAACGCCCATTTCAGGCCGCCCTGAAAGAAGCTGAGCAGGTTCACCGAGCGGCGGGCCATCAGCCAGAAAAAGCCGCCCACCGCTTCCAGGCGGCGGACGCGGAAGCCGCTGCCGGCCAGCAGGTGGTCGAGGCCGTAGCGGGTATAACGGAAGTAGTCGTGCGGCGCCTGGTGCACCTCCCACTCCTGGGGGACCACCAGGAACAGGCGCCCGCCCGGGCGCAGGACGCGGGCGATCTCGCGCAATACTTTCATCGGCTCGCGCGTATGCTCGAGCACCACGACGCTCAACGCCGCGTCGAAGGTGGCGGCGGCCAGGGGCAGGCTCTCCAGGTCGCCGCGCAGATCGAGCCGCGAATAGTTCCAGGCGGCGTCGCCAACAGCATTGTCCAGCGCCAGGTAGCGATGCGCGGCGAACAGCCCGGCATAACGGCATTCGCCGGCGCCGGCGTCGAGCACGCGCGAGTTCGGCGCCAGCGACGCGGCAAATCCGGCCAGCGCCTCATCGGCGCGCGTCTCAAACGGGTTGAGCGCGCGCAGCAGGAATCGGGGCAGCAGGCGCTGGGCGGCGCCGCGGACGCGCGGGTCTAGCATTTGCGCGCCTCGATCATGATGGTGGCGCCGCGGCCGGCCAGCGCCTCGGCGGCGGCCAGCGGCAGCGCGGCAACGACCAGCGCGAAATAGGCCAGGTCCAACGCCAGCCGCCAGGAGACACTCTCCCGGCGCCGCGCGCGCCGCGAAACCGGCTCGAGCCCCGGCGCCAGGCTGGTGGCCAGCGCCGCCGGATTATCGCGCAGGGAGAAATGCTTGAGGCGGCCGATGCGGAAACCGGATCTTTCCACCAGGCGCTCGAGGTCGGCGCGCCGGAAATTCACCAGGTGCCGCGGCACGTCGAAGCCGCTCCAGCGCCCGCCCAGGGCCGCCGTCTGCCAGCTTGCGGCGTTCGGGACCTGGACGATGAGCCGGCCCGAAGGCCGCAGGACGGCGCGCGCGAAGGCCAGCGCCGCGGCGGGATCGGGAACGTGCTCAAGAAAATGAAACATGCTGACCGCGTCGAAGCTTTCGGCCGCCAGAGGCGCGGTATGATAGTCGCCGAGGACGGCGGCGATCCCCTGCCGATGGGCCGCTGCCAGCGCGGCCAGCGACGCATCCATGCCGCAGCAGGAGTAGCCGCGCTGCCGCAGCGCCGCCAGCAAGTCGCCCGAGCCGCAGCCGACGTCCAGGATGCGCGCCGGCGGCCTACCCAGCACGGAGGTGACAAAAGCCACGTGGTCGCCGAGGACGGCGCGCCGGTAGAAGCCTTCCAGCCGCCGCGCGGCGCCGCCTTCCGAGCCGCCGCTCCACCAGTACCCCGGCGGGTAGTAGCCGGCCAGCTCCCGGCCGGCGGGGCGTGGAGAAAGATACAGCACTCCGCAGGAGGCGCATTCCACAATTTTGAACTGGCGCGTGGTGGTGCGGAACAAACGGTCGGAAGCGCGGAAGCGCGGGCGCTGCTCGCTCGAGCCGCACAGCGGGCAGTCGCCGGGCGCGGCGGCAGTTTCGCCGGCAGCAGCCGCCTCCGCTTTCGCGCCGCCCGCGGCCGGTTCGCTCACAAAGGCTCCGGAGCTTCGCGCACCGGAATTGTCTGGAAGGCCAGCTCACGGGCGCTGATGCGGAAGCGTCGCAGCAGCCGCAGAAACTCACGGTCGGAGAGCTTGCGGGAGCGCCGGACCTGCCGGCGCTTGCGCCACATGGCGGGCAGGCCGGCCAACGCCTCCGCCCAGGCGTGGGACAGGGCGCGCAACATCGGCCACCAGCCGCGCGCGCCGGTGAAGGAACCGGCCTCGCCGCGGCCGCGGAGCGCCGCCAGCGCGCTGGCGCCCAGCCGAACAGCGACATAGAACGGGTTTAGAAGCAGCAGCCCGGGCGGGAACAGTTTCAGGGCCAGCCAGGCCCGGTTGCGCTCCACCAGCACCAGGCGCCGCTCGGAGAATCGCCCGAGCGTCGAGGAGTGGTGATGGTAGACGACCGCGGCGGGCATGTACATGCATCGCCAGCCGGCCAGCCGCGCGCGCAGCCCGAGGTCGGCGTCATCGCCGTAGGCGAAAAAATCTTCATCGAACATCCCGGCGCTCTCGAACACGCGACGGTCGTAGAGCGCGGCGCATCCGTCCGGCATCAGGACCTCTTCGGGGCGGTCGAACTGGCCGTGGTCGGTTTGCCCGCATCCGCGGCCCCGGTTCTGGCCGTCGGGATAAATCAGGTGCCCGGCCTTGTCAATGACGTCGCGTGCCTCGTAGAACAGGATCTTCGAGGCGCACATACCGATGTCCTCTGCCGTGCGCGCGCCGGCGAGCAACTCTTCCAGCCAGCGCGGTCCCGCCTCGGCGTCGTTGTTGAGCAGTGCGATGTAGCGGCCTCGCGCCTGGCGGATGCCCTGATTGTTGCCGCCGCAGAAGCCGCGGTTCTCGCTGTTGCGGATCAACACCGCCTCGGGGAATTCTTCGAGCACCATGGCCGGCGAGCCGTCCTCGGAGCCGTTGTCCACCACGATGATCTCGAAGTCACCGAGCGTTTGGGCGCGCAGCGAGAGCAGGCAGGCGCGCAGCAATTCGCGCCGGTTCCAGTTGACCACGACGGCGGAGAGAAGCGGGGTCATCGCTGTCTGTTCTTGGTCACGAGTTCCCGGAACAACTGCTCGTAAGCGGAGGTGACCGCCTCCCAATCATACAGCCGGAGCGCGCGTTCGCGGGCGGCCTCGCCCAGGCGCCGGCGCTCGGCGGCGGCATCTTCGCCGGGCCGCAGCAGGTGGCGCATTTTCCCGGCGAGGTCGCCGGCCGAGTGGGTGAAGGCAATGCCGGCGTCGCCCGCCACTTCCCGGTTTTCCGCTGTGTCGAGGTAGAGAAAAGGAAGTCCCGCGGCCATGGCCTCCACCAGAGCCGGGTGCGTGCCGCCCACTTCGGTGGCATGGACGTAGGCCCGGGCGTGCGCGCGCAACTGGCTGTAGCCGGCGCCGTAGATCGCGCCGGGAAAGACGATGCGCGGATCGCGCGTCTCGCGGACGCTGCCGATGTAGCGAGAGGCGTAGGGCGCGTCACCGACGATGGCCAGGCGAAGGCCGGCCGCCACGTTTTCGAAGGCCCGCACCACGAGCAGGGCGTTGTTCTCCGGCTCGAGGCGGCTGACGTAGAGCAGGTATTTGTCCGGCTCCAGGCCCAGCCGCTCGATCGTTTCGGTTCCCGTGTCCGCCGGCGGGCCGGCCCCATAGGGAATGAAGCGGAACTCCTTGCCGAATTTTTCCCGGTAGTAACGCTGGATATGGAGCGCGTCGGTGACCACGGTTGTGGGCATCCAGGTGGACAGCCATTCCGACAGCCGATAATAGGTCCGGCCAAGAAAATTCCATTTGCGGCGCAGGCGCTCGAGCCCGTCAACGTTCACTACCGTCGGCGTGCCCACCAGCCGCGGCATCCAGGAAAAGGCGCTGTTGGCCGCGTTGCAGATCAGCGCCACCTCCACCGAAGGCATCCGGAACACCAGGTGCAGGACCGAGAGAAACGTGTGGCTGACCGTCTCGAAATACTTGTGGCGGATGGAGGGAAGAAAAATCAGCCCAACGCCGCGGTGCTCCGGCGTCACGGCCGGCCGGCAGCGGCCAAACCAGCGCTTCCCGCGCTGGCCGGCTGCCGGCCAGCGCGGAGCGCTGGTTGTGGCCAGAGCTTTCGCTTCGGGCGCCGCCGCGACGCTATGGGGGCGGCCGTAAACCCAGACGCGATGGCCACGGGCGGCCAGGCGCGCCGACAATTCTTCGGCAAAGGTTTCAAAGCCGCCGTAAGCGGCGGGCACCCCGCGCGTACCCAGGATGGCGATGGTCATTCACGGCTGGGGCCGGCTTCGCTCATCGGGAAACGCCGAAGCGGGGCCGGGACCCGGTGGCGACCGAAAGGACCGGCTGCTGCGGCGCCGGGAAAGTCACCGGACGGAAGCGGAACCAGCGGGCCAGCTCGCGGTCGGGCACCCGGCGGCGCTGCTGGATCCAGCGGCGCTTGCCCATCGCGCGCGGCCAGGCTTCGCCCAGGAGCCGGAAGGCCTTCAACGAGCTGTGTTCCACCAGGAGGCAGTAAAACAATACTCCCACGTCGCGGACGGTGATAGGCAGCAGATTTCGCAGGTAAAGCGAAGTGCCGGCGTTTTTCAGGCGCATCAGGAACCGGTTTTTCACCGAGTGCATGTTGATTTCGGCCGGCAGTTGGGCGCGGTTCCAGGATTGCACCGTGCGAACGTGGTAGCCGATGGCGTCGGGCAGGTACAGGCATTTCCACCCCAGCAACTGGGCGCGCCAGGCGACATCGGCGTCCTCACGATAGGTGAAAAAATCAGGGTCGAAGAACTCACCTTCGAAACTGAGGTCTTCAATCATCTCCCGGCGGTAGAGCGCGGCGGCGGCCGAGGCGCCAAAAACGTATTCGGGGTTCTCATATTTGCCGTTGTCCGGCTGTCCCGAGCCGCGGTCGAAGTGGCGCAGCGTGGGCGTGAAGTACATGCCCGCCGAATCCACGACGCGGCGCGCGGGAACGGTCATGTCCTCGGCCAGTCCCAGCAGCTTGCCGCAGAGGACGCCGATTCGGGCATCGTCGCCGGTCCCTTCGCCGCCGGCCATTCTTTCGGCTGCTTCAACCAGGTGGCCCACAAACCCGGCGGTCAACTGCACGTCCGGGTTCAGCACCAGCACCCACCTGCCCGATCCGGCGGCGATCGCCTGGTTCTGCGCGGCGGCAAAGCCGGTGTTGCGCTCGTTCAGGATCACCTGAACCCGATCTCCGTAACGGGCCAGGGTGTCGCGCGTGGCGTCGCTCGATGCGTTATCCACGACGATCACTTCCAGCCGCGGATACTGTTGGGCGAAGACGGACTGCAGGCAGCGGTCTATGAATCGCCCGCTATTGTAAGTGACGAGGGTAACGCTAACGAGTGGTGGCATTCAGACCGTTTTGGGCGGCGTGCGGTTTGCCGGTCCCGTGAGCGCCAACTTCATCACCGCCCAATAAGCGCTCCAGGAGCGCGTTCCACCGGGCGCAAATAACGCCGCAAACATCCGGATGGAAACGCCGACACATGTAAGGGCCCTCATTGCCGGCGCGGCGGTAGAACCCATGTTCTTCTGCACGTAGCAGAAAAGATTACGGTACCAGAAAAACTGTTTCTGGGCAAATGAGATACGCGCCAGGGAATGGGCGCCCCGGTGGCGCCAGCGGGAGGCGGGGCACAAAAGTATCCGAAAACCCGCCCGGCGGAGCCTCAGGCACAGGTCTACGTCCTCAAACCACAGAGGATAAAAGACTTCGTCCCAGCCGCCGATCTGTTCCAAGGCCTCGCGGCGCACCAGCAGGCAGGCCCCGGCGGGTTGCTCGACGTCTATGGTGCGATCCAAGGGCACTCTCAGGCAGCGGTAACGACGGTTCACCGGGTTGGCGGGCCACAGGCGATTCACCAGCAGTACTTCGAACGCCAGCGCCGCAAAGCCGGGCAGCGCGCGCACCGTGAATCCAACCTGCGGGCGGCCGTCACCATCCACCAGCAGGCCGGCGGCGGCGCCTGCACCGGGAGCCGCCTCGATCGTCCGGACAAGGTCTTCGAAGCCTTTTTCGAGAACCGCGTCGGGGTTGAGGAACAGCACATACCGCGCGGCGGCAGCGGCGGCGCGCGCGCCCTGGTTGGCGGCCGCGGCAAAGCCCCGGTTCTCGCGGTTGGCAATGACCCGAGCTCCGCCTTCCATTGCTACGGCCACAGTTTCGTCGCTCGATCTATTATCCACGACGATGATTTCGGCGCCGGTATCGCGCAAGGATTCGAGACACGTTGCGATGTGCCCGGCTGAGTTATAGGTGATGATGATGACGGAGACGGGGATGTCAGAGGCAGGCACGCGCGGCGCTTCCTTCGCTTATTTCGCGTTCCGCATCCCGCATTCCGCGCCGGCGGCCGGTTCCGTCGCGGCGGGGAACAGCCGGAAATACAGCCGCCAGAATGTGTCGAGGTGGGCGCGGTCGGCGTAAATCTGCGCTTCCGAGGCCCGCAGCAACTCCAGCATCCGGCCGGGAGAGCCGGATGCCGGGCCGCCGTCGGGGAAACGCCAGTGACGCACCCGGGGCAGGCGTGCGGCGGCGATAGCCAGGCCGCGCAGCCAAGCCAGGCCGCGCCCTCGAAGCAGCAACCGCGCCGCCCACAGGGCCTGCACCACCACCACGCGCGGCAGCACCACGCGCAGCGTGCCGCGACGCGCGTACCGCGCCGCCAGCAGAAGCTGGTGCGCGGTGATCCAGGCCGCCACGCGCGGATGCAGTTCCGCGGCGCGGCCCTTCCCACCACCTTTTACAGGGCCACCACCTTTTACAGGAGAAGACGCGCTGACTTCGTGCCAGGCCACCGCCTCCGGGATGTACCGCGCCTGGAAGCCGGCCAGTTGCGCGCGAAGGCAGAAATCGGCGTCTTCGAGGTAGGCGAAAAAAGCCTCCTCGAAGCCGCCGACGCGCCGGAACACTTCGCGGCGGATCAGGCAGGCGGCGCCGGAGACGGCCAGCACCGCGCGCTCGCGGCGGCGGGACGGACTGTCGGGCCGGCCGTAGCCCAGCCGCGCCGCGGCAAAGCCCAGCGAAAGCGCATCGCCCGAGCCATCCACGAGCGGCACATCGCTCTGTTCCCGCGGCGTGTTGTTTCCGCCCGAACCAATCAGGATCGTTCCCGTGACCATGCCGCACTCCGGATGGGCATCGAGCGCCGCCTCCAGCCGCGCCAGCCACTCCGGATCGAGCGTCGCGTCGTTGTTGATGACGGCGACGAACTCCGAATCGCTCCCGGCCACGCCGCGGTTGACCGCCGCGGCGAACCCCAGGTTACGCGGCAGGCGGACGACGCGCGCGCCGGCGCGGGCGGCCGCTTCGGGCGAGCCGTCGGTGGAGGCGTTGTCGGCCACAATAATGTCGGCCGCCGCTCCCCGCTGCGCGGCAAGCGACGCGATCGAGCGCTCCAGCCGTCCCTGCCCGTTCCAGTTGGGAATCACCGCGGCCGTCCGCACGCGGCTCATCGCGCGAACCTCTTCTTCAGCAGAAAAAGCAGGTTGCGCATGCCGTCGCGCCACGGCTGCAGCTTCTTCTCGCCCACGCGCGACGAGTAGTTGATGAAGATCTCGCGAAACCGGATCCTCCGGTTGAGGATGGCCTCCACTTTGATCTCTTCGCTGAAAGCCATGCCGTCGCTTTCCAGCTTCATCAGCGGCAGGATGTGGCGGGAGAAGACCCACATGCCCGACTGCGAGTCGCGCACCCAGCGGAAAAACAACAGCGACATGGCCAGCGAAAGCACCCAGTTGCCGAACATGTGCTTGAAGCTCATGGCCTCGGCGTCCTGGACCGGGAAGCGCGAGGCATTGAGGAAGTCGGCGTTGAGATGCTGGAAGGCTTCGAGCAGGTAGGAAAGCGCGTCCACCGGGTAGGAATGGTCGCCGTCGAGGGTGATGATGATGTCGCCGGTGGCGTGGCTGAAGCCGCGCTTATAGGCCCGGCCATAGCCGCGAATGTCTTCGTGGACCACCAGCGCTCCGAGCGAGCGGGCCACGTCCGGGGTGCGGTCGGTGGATCCGTTATCAACCACGATCACTTCATCCACCAGGGACGGCATGCTTTTCAACACCCGGCCGATGCCCTCTTCTTCGTCCAGGCAGGGAATGATTACGGTGATGCGCTTGTCTTTATACATCCGGCAGCGGGAAAAAATAACCACCAAGACACCAAGACACCAAGAAAACTACAAAACGATTCTCCGAATACCCGCCTTGATCAACGGCACGTTGAAATTGATCAAAAGGCCGATCCGATGTCCGGTCATTTTCAAGTAGGTCAGCACCTGGGCCTCGTGAACGGGCAGGAGCGCGTCAATCGCCTTGATCTCGACGATGACACAGCTCTCGACGACGAGGTCCAGCCGAAGGCCGCCGTCAATGCGGATTCCATCGTAGAGAATCGGAAGACAAAGCTGACGCTCGACGGCTAGATTGTGCTTCTTCAGTTCGTGGAACATGCAAATCTCGTAGACACTCTCTAGAAGTCCGGGTCCTAGCTGCGAATGGACTCGATATGCCGCGTCAACGACGAGTTTCGCGACCCGATCCACGCTTTCCGAGACCGGCTCTCTTGGTGTCTTGGTGCCTTGGTGGTTCATTTTCCTACCGGACTTCCGTGCAGGCCTCGCCGGAAGCCCGCTACGGATTCTGCTTTCGCGGGGGAGCCGCTTTCTGTGCCGCGGACGCGCCGGCTTTGCCCGCCGGGGCGGCTTTGCCTGCCGGGGCGGCTTTGCCTGCCGGGGCGCCGCGTCCCTTCTTACCCGCCGGTGGATCAGAGGGCATCAGCCTCCGAATCGTGGCTTCCAGGTTGCCTTCCAGGCTTCCGAACCACTCCTGGTTACCAGCCATGTCCGGGTCGCGCTCCTCGAGGATCTTGCCGTCCGGCCCGACGAAAAAAAACGTCGGCACGTGGTATTGCGGCCGGGCCGGCCCAATTCCCAGGTAGTTGATGGCCACGATGCGGTCGCCGATTACCACCGGGTAAGTGACCCCATGGTCCTTGTCGGAGGTGTATCTTCGGATGGCGTCCAGCGCGCGGGCCGGCGCTTCGTCGGTGACGTAGATGCCCACCACTTCAAACTTTTGGTTGCCGAACTCTGTATAAAGCTTCTGCATAACGCGGCCCGCGCGTTGGCAGACCGGTCAGGTGGGCGAAAGAAACTCCACCACCACGAACTTCCCGCGCAGGCTGGAAAGAGTGATCTGCTTTCCGTCGGGCGTCGGCAGGGTGAAATCGGGCGCATTGCGGGCGAGGGCAGCGGGCGCCGCCAGCAACACGGCCAGGAGCGCGGACGAAAAAAAGCGGTGTTGGTTCATAGGATCCTCGGAGAAGCGGCCACCAGCAAATGATTTTCCGCCGGCGCCGGAGCGTGCGCCCGCAGCGCCTCCCGGTAAGCCTGCTCCAGGCGCTTCAAGACGACATCCCAGTCCCAGCGCTCCTCCGTGGTGCGGCGGGCGCGGCGGGCCAGGGCCTCGGCGCGTTCGGGGTTTTCCAGCAGTTCAATGATAACAGAGATGAACTGGCGGGCATCGTGCGCCAGCAGCAATTCGCCGCCGTCGTTCACGTCCAGCCCCTCGGCGCCCAGCGGCGTGGAGATCACCGGAATGCCCGCGGCGAACGCCTCCAGAATCTTCACGCGCACGCCGGAGCCGCTGAAAATCGGGCTGAGGAACAGGGCGTAGCGCGACAACACCTCGCGGATTTCCGGAACCATCCCCAGCAAACGGACTCCGGGGCGCCGGCACAGGGATTCCACCTCGGGCGTGGGATAGGCGCCCACCACCATCAGATCCACCCCCGGCCGCGCCGCGCGCAGCGCCGGCAGCACGTCGTTGACCAGGAACCGAAGGCCGGCCAGGTTCGGCGGATGGCGGAAGTTCCCGACAAACAGCAGCGTCTCCGGCTGGCGGCCACGGAACACCGGGACGTAATCGGCGGTGTCCACCGCGGTGCGCAGGGAGCCGCGGATGGGCGGCGCGCCGGGCCCGAGGAATGACTCGAGCAGGCGCCGCTCTTTTTCGCTGCACGTTTGCACCAGGTCCATGCGGCGCAGCAGGCGCAGCTCATAGCGCAGCGCGCGCAGCCACTCCACGAACATCTCGAGGAACGTGACCAGCGGCTGCGGCTGCGGCAGGGTCATCGGCTGGGTCAGCGCCTGCACCATGGCGCGGCGTACCGACTGGAAGTACACGTCGTGCTCGAAAAGAACCGTCGGCGTGTGCCGCCAGCCCCCGGCAAAATGGCCGAGCTGCGTGTATTCCACCTGCACCAGGTCAATCTGGCGCTCCCAGATCAGGCGGTGGACGCGCCGCTGGAACTCCGGACTCTGGAAGCAGCGCACCGAGTATGGCGTCAGGCCATGAAAATCCCGGTGCGGCGGAAAATCGCGCAGCACGCACTCCACCGAGCGCACGTGACGTTCGAGCGCGCGGTTGGTCTCCACTTCTTCCGGGCGATCCACGAAAGCCAGGACGTGGACCTCGTGGCGGAGCGCCAGTGCCCGCACCGTCTGGTACATGAAGACGCCGCCGCCGTGCGTCGGCGGGTAGAGCGAGTAGGGGGACAGGAACAGGATGCGCAGGGGCCGCCCGGAATCGGGGTCCGCTGCGGCAGGCCCGGCGGGTAACCCCCCGGGCTCGCCGTCGCGCGCCGCCGCCGCGGGGTGGCCCTCTTCGCGTTTCGCCGGAAGCAGGAAGCGGTCGCGATAGAACGCCGCGAACGGGCGCCGCAAGGCTTCGGCGTCGTCCACGGCGGCCAGGCTGCGGGCGGTCCAGCGCCGCGCCAGCGCCCGCCCCCAGCCGCGCAGCGCGCCGAGGTAGCCGGGCAGCGTCGCTTGAGTTGCGCCGGTGGCCAGAGGGGACAGAACAGTGTTGGCGTACAGCAACAGAAAATGCTGCGCCAGCCGGCTCCAGCAGTGAATGTTCTTCCACACCATCAGCGTGTGGTTCTTCTTCACGATCGCGTCAATCCGCTCGGGGGAAAAACGCTTGCCGATCGTGGCGCGGTGCTCGTGGTGCACCACGGCGCGGGGCTGGTACAGCACCTGCCAGCCGCGCTTCCAGGCGTTGTAGGAAAGGTCCGCATCCTCCACGTAGAAAGGATGGAACAGCCTGTCGAATCCGCCGAGCTCGAGGAACTTCGCGCGGTCGTACGCGGTGGAGCCGCCGCCGGCGTAGAAGGTGGGATAAGGCGCCGACACGTCCTCGATCAGGTGCCCGAAGCGAAAGAAGCCGCCCTCGAAGCGGCCCTCGGTCAGCCCGGTCTCTTCACGGCGCTTCCCCTGGTCGAGAAAAAATATCTGCGCGCTCACCGCGAACACCCCGGCGTCGGTAAAGCCTTCGAGCAGGCGCTCGAAGGCGTCCGGCTCAACGCGCATGTCGTTGTTCAGCACCACCACGACGCCGTTGCGCGCCGCGGCGACCCCGGCATTGTTGCCGCCGCCGAAACCGAGGTTGCTCTCCATCCGCAGCAGGCGAACGGAGGGGAATCGCCCACGCACCATTTCGGCGGTGCCATCGTCGCTGGCGTTGTCCACGACGATCACTTCGTTATGGGGGTGGACGGCGGCGGCCTCGACCACCGAGGGAAGGAATTTCTCGAGCAGTTCGCGGCCATTCCAACTCGGAATAACCACGCTGAGCGACTCGGGGCGCGTGAAGGCAGGGGGCGGAACGGGCTGCCCCGATGGGCGGCCGCGGCCCATCACCAGCCAGGCCAGGTCCACCAGCGCCAGGCTTGCTGCGTTCAGCAACAGCAGCGGCGGCAGAAGAAGCACCGCCGCAAGTGCCTCCAGCAGGCGCAGCAGGATCACGAGCCACTCCCGCGGCCGCGGTCCGAGGGCGGCACCGGACTCAGGCGCAGCTTCTTTCCGATGCGATACCAGCGCGAGCCAAAGATCTCGGCCAGCTCCGCGGCCAGCCGCGCCCGATCGGCATCGAGGCTGAGCGCCCAGGTGGTGCGCTCGTCGAACTCCAGTTGTAGCTTGAGCGCCCAGACGGTGCGCTCCTCGAACTCCTGCTGTAGCCTGGCCAACGCTTCGCGGGCCGCGCCGACATCACCCTCGAGCGAATGGGCCCAAGCGACTTTGTTATCGAGCTCAGCCTGTAGTTCCTGCACGATTCCCGCCAGCCGCTGCCGCTCCTTCTCAATCTCGGTGGCCCATGCGGTGCGCTCCTCGATCTCGCGCGACCGTTCCGAAACCACCTGGCGGGCGCGATCCAGTTCTGTTTCGACGCCCTTCCCCCAGGCCACCGCCGCCTCGTGGTCGGTCTGCTGCTTTTGAATGGTCTGATCGCGGGCCTCGATCTCCGCCTGCTGCTGCTCGGCCCATTGCTTGCGCTCGTCGAGCTCGCGTCGCGTTGTTTCCTGGTAGGCGGCCAGGTCCTGCTCCACTTTGCGGATGTGCATCTCGCGCTCGCGGAGCAGATTGCCCGCCGCGGGAACAAACACGAACGGCTCGATGACCGGCAGTGCTTGCCCTGAGGCGATCGCCACCAGGAAATGCGGCTGATCGCCGGCGACACTCGGAGCGAAAGCTCCGGGTTGCCCGGCGGGATACCCGCCGGGGCTGCCGGCGGCCGCGGCGAACCCGGCGCTTCCAACCGCTCCGCCGCGACACGCGGGATAGAAACTCACCGCGGCGGTATGGTTCTGGCTGAAAATCGCCCGCTCGGGAAAGATCGCTGCCAGCAGCGCGTCAAATTCTTCCCTGTCGTACTCGCGGGTATGAAACGGGTTGGTGTAGCCGCGTTCTTCCGAGTAGTAGCGCCGGTTGGGCGTGGAAACCAGCAAACGCCCCGAGGGAGACAGCACCCGCCGGGCCTCGGTGAGAAATGCCGCCGCCGCGCTCAAATGTTCGATCACTTCGAAGGCCACCACCAGGTCATACTCGCTGTCGGCGAAGCCGAGTTTGAGGCAGTCGCCTTGCTGGAAGCGCAGGTTCGGAGCGGAATAGTGGGCGCGGGCGTAGGCCAGCGCTTCTTCGCTCAGATCCACACCGACCACTTCCACTCCCGGTCCGAGGCAGGCGAGTTGCGCCGCGCCATAACCGGAACCGCAGCCGGCGTCGAGAATACGCAGCGGCCGCCGGCTTCCGGCCAGGCGCGCGGCAAAGGCATAGCGGGCCAGGTGTTCGTTCCACAGGTCCGGTTCGACCCGCCCGGGGATGACTCGCTCGCCTGTAAATTCGAAGTTCAACGTTGCTGCCTACCGGCGGCTGGCTGCCAGGCGGACTCCGTGGATCTCGACGCGGCAGGGCATGCGGAAATGGCCGTACATTTCCCGGCGCTTCTCCATCTGCAGCGTGACCGCGTTGTCAATCCAGTCGCACATTTCGTAGCCTTCGAGTGTGCCGTTGGCGACGGCCGGAGAAAATGAAAAATGGCCGGGGTAAAGCTCCGGCAGCGTCACCTGGAAATCCACCGTCAGGGTGTCGCCGGGCTCGAGCGGCGGCATCGCGACACTTTCCATCGCCGTGTTGGTGCCGGAAAAATCCACGCCCAGGTGGTTGCGCAGCATGAAGCCGACGATGGGCAGCGGCGTGGGCTGCTCGGCGCGGATGCTGATGCGCACGGTGACCAGTTCGCCGGGCGGCAGCAGCCCCAATTCCTCGCCGGCGGGATTGAGGACCGCAATGCCCAGCAGGCGGGCGCGCCCGGTCCCGTAGCGGAAATCCACGTTGGGGATTCTTTCGACAAGCTGGGGAGCGTGCAGGGCGTAACCGCGGCCCTGCGCCGCCGCTTCGGCCGCCGCGTGATGGCGCAGATACTCGGTGTCCTTGTTCACCATGGCCGCCTGGTAGCGGCTCACAACCCGGTCCGGGTCACCGATCTCGGCGACCCGCCCGCCGGCCATCCACAGCGCGCAAGTGGCCAGGCTCTTGACGTCGGCCACACTGTGCGTCACGAAGATGATGGTAACGCCGGCGCGGTGCATCTCGTGGATCTTGCGCATGCAGCGCTGGCGGAAATAAATGTCGCCCACGGCCAGCGCCTCGTCCACCAGCAGGATCTCCGGGTCCACGTGGATGGCCACGGCGAATGCCAGGCGCACCGCCATGCCGCTGGAGTAGGTCTTCACCGGCTGGTCAATGAAGTCGCCGATTTCGGCGAAGTCGAGGATGGCCGGGTAGCGCCGTCCGATCTCGCGGTTGCTCAGGCCCAGGATGGCGCCGTTCAGGAAAACGTTCTCGCGGCCGGTGAACTCGGGATTGAATCCCGAGCCCAGCTCGAGCAGCGCCGAGACGCGCCCGTTCACCCCGATCCGCCCGGATGTCGGCCGCAGAATTCCGGCGATGAGCTGCAACAGGGTGCTCTTGCCGGCCCCGTTCTCGCCCAGGACGCTGAAAGTGGTTCCACGCTCGATCTCGAAACTGACCTCGCGCAGCGCCCAGAATTCCCGGTGGTACGAGCGCCGGCCGAAGGCCAGGAGCTCCTTCAGCCGGTCGGCCGGCCTGGTGTATACAGCGTAGCTCTTGCTGACACTTTCCAGAGTGACGGCCGCGCCCATCAGAGCACGTCTCCAAAGGCGCGCTTGGTGTAGCGGAAGAACAGGCCGCCGGCGACAAACACCGTGGCCGCGAAGGCGGCGGTGACGGCCAGGTCGCCGAGCGCGGGCGCCCGGCCCGCCAGCAGGCAGGTGCGGTAGGCATCCACCACGTAGGCCAGCGGGTTGATTCGAGCGATGAAGCGCAGGTTTTCCGGCAGCCGCTCGGCGCCAAAAAAAATCGGGGTGAACCAGAACCAGAACGTCAGCACGATCGAGAGCGCCTGTGCCGTGTCGCGCAGGAACACGTGCAGGCTCGAAACGATCCAGCTGACCCCGATGGTAAACAACGCGAGCAGGAACAGGTACACCGGCAACAGCAGCACGAACACGGTGATTTTCTTCACCAGGAAGGCGGAGATGGCCACCAGCACCAGCAGCCCCAAAAGGTGGTTCAGCATTCCGGAAAGGAACAGCGAGATGGGCAGCACCTCGGAGGGAAACATGGTCTTGGTGATGAGGTTGGAGTAATCCACCACCGCGGTCACCGAGCGCAAGACGGTATCGTGGAACAGCAGCCAGGGCAGGATGCCGGCGAACAGGTAAAGGGCGAAGCTGTCGGTGCCCGATCCCGGCGCGGGTGGGATCTTGAAAACCAGCGAAAAAACAAACGTATAGCTCAGCAGCAGCACTGCCGGATGCACCGCTCCCCAGAGCCATCCCAGCGCCGAGCCCACGTAGCGCTGCCGGAAGTCGCGGGCCACCAGGTTGCCGACCAGCGCCCGCCGCCGCAGGAGATTGGACGCAAAAGCCCGCCCCACTGTCAGGAAAAACGCCATCTTCGTTAAGGCCTTTTCGGTTTACGGCCCGTAAGCCTTATTGTATGGCAGAAGCCGGCTGCCCCCGTGGCTTTAGGGGGTTGCCGCAGCGTGGCGGGGTAACCCGCCACGTTGCCGCCGGAGGGGCTCATTAATGAATCAGCGGCCGGCGACGGCCGGGGCCAGCAGCTTGGCGGCGACATTTTCGCTGGCCGCGGCTTCCAGCGCGTCTTCCAGCCGGTTGATCAACTCGGTGACGGTGTCTACTGGATCTACGTCGCCGTCAATCACCGCTTCGGCCATGCCGGCGATGAACGCCGGGCCTTCGTGGTCGCCGGCGCGGACGGCGGCCATGGCCTTGCGGATACGCTCGATCACCAACCCGAGGTCCTTGCCGCGGGTGTCGGGCAGCACCATGGCCAGCGTGGCGGAATCGTAGCGGACGCCGATGTCATTCTCGCGGAGCAGTCCCAGCAGGACCTGCGCGGCGTCCTTCATGAATTTCTGCAGCGTTTTCTCGCCGAAACCGCGGGCCGCTTCGGTCCCGCCGGCGAAGCGCAGCAGCACCGCGGAAAGCGGTGTGTTCTGCTTGCGCGCGCGCGAAGTTTCCGAAACCAGGCAGTCTACGTAGGAGCTGCGGTTGAGCAGCCCGGAGCGCTCGTCGGCCACCGCCTTCACCAGGCTGCGCAGCTTGACGTTGGACATGGCGATCCCCATCTGATCCACGATCGTCTTGGCCATGAAGATCTCGTTGGGACGCCAGGGCCGCAGCCGGTCGCACTGCTCCAGAACTACCACGCCGGCAGGCAGGTCGGCATCGAGCAGCGGCAGCGCCAGCAGTGAGCGCACGCCGAGCGCTTTCAGGACCGGCGCCAGCTCGGCCAGCCGCGGTTCGGTAGTCACGTCGTCGGCCGGCAGCGGGTTTCCGTCGCCGGCGAGTTGGACCATCGTCGTAACCAGCTTGACGATCGAAGCAACGTCGGACTGCTTGATTCCCGGAGCGCAGTATTCCAGCGCCGCTGTGGGCGGCTTGCCCGGCGTGCACAACCCGACGACGCAGCGGCTGGCGGCCCAGGCCTTGCCGATTTCATTGACGCACACCGAGAGCACGCCCTTGATGGTGCCCTGCCGGTAAATCGAGCGCGTGATTTCCGACGCCTGGCCGATGTTGGCGCCGCCTTCTTCCGGAGATGGCTCGTGGCGGGGGAAGCCGCCGCTGAGGCTCGTCGAAGTCTGGACCGGCGCTGGTGGCGGAGGCGGGGCCAGTTTTGCCACCAGTCCCGCCTCCACGCACAAGTTGCGGAGTTGCTCGTTCTTGTCCTCCTCGCCGGGGAAGGCCCGCAGGATGCCCTTCATGTAATCCACCGCGGCTTCTTTGCTGCCGAACTGGAGGAGCATCTCGGCCTGCAGGATCATCTCCTCGAGCGAGCCCCCGGCCGGCGGGCCGCCCGGCTCTCCCTCGGCCGGCCCCGCGGTGTGGGTCACGCGCGCCTCCAGGGTCCGGTACGCGTCGCCGTCCAGTTTTTCCTGCAGCCGGCCGAGCAGCGCCTGGATCCGCTCGCCGTTCTTCGGATCGGACGGTTCCACGTCGGAAAGCCGCTCGATCGTCGCCGACGCGCCCGGATAGTCGCCTGTTTCCATGTGCAGGTCGAAAATCCGCGCCAGCGTGCCGCCCAGGTCAGACAGCCGGTTCATTTCGCTGTACAGTGCGGCGAGAAACTCCAGCACTTCGACGCCGGCGATTTTCTTTTCGTGAAGGCCTTCGACCCGGACGATGAACTCCTGCTCCTTGCGCGAAGAGAAGTGGGCTTGTTTCAAGCGCCGCAGCAGGTCTATCGCGGCGTCCACGGCGCGCGGCGCACCGTCTGCGCCCAGGGAGCGGTCCAGCACCAGCCAGAGTTGCGCCTGAGCGTCGGGCTTGGTCGCCGGCAGCTTCCAGAACAACTCCTCGGCGCCTCTCAGATTTCCGATGGCCAGTAGGGCGTCGGCCAGCAGGCGGTTGCGCTCCGGAACGTTTTCGGCGGCGAAGGGCCCGAGCAACTCGACAGCGCGGCCGGGCTGGCCGCCGGCGAACAATACGCCGGCCAGCGCTGTGGCCACAGCGGCATCTCCCGGCGCCAAGGTGTGCGCCCGCTCCAGCAGCGCGATGGCCTGCTCGGTGGAGCTGCCATCGGCCGCGGCGGCGACGCGAAGCAGCTCGCCGGCGCGGAAGAACGACTGCGCCGCCACATCGCTCTGGCCCAGGCCCTCGGCCAGCCCACCCACCCGGTTATGTACTTCGGCGTTGTTTTGCTGAATCTGGGCCAGCCCCCGCAGCGCGGCCAGCGCCTGCGGTTTGTTTCCCGCATCGAGAAACATCTGTGCGCTCTGCCGGTAATAGTCGCGCGCCTCGGCCGGCTTCTGTTTGGCCTGGAAATCGGCGCAGATCAGCATGCGCGCCGGGTCATTCAGCCCCAGCCGCGCCATCTTGCGGTACATCAGCACCGCCGCCGGGCCGTTCTTCTGCTCCACCCGCTTGTCGAACAGATAGGAGTAGCACTCCATCCCCTTTTGCTGCTGGTTCTGTTTCAGATAGAGCTCGGCGATGATCTCGACCAGCCCATCGTTGCTGGGATCCTCCTTGAAGGCATACAGATACTCGGTCAGGGCATCTTCGAGCTTTCCCCTCTGCACATACTTCTCGGCCTTCTCGACGCGCTTGGCGGCTTCAGACATGGAGGACGACGAGAATCTCCCCTGTGAACGGTCATTCTAATGAAAGCGGAGGCCGGTAGCAATGTCAGGAAACAGGGGGGTCGTTTCGCCGGCGGGTCATGCCGGCTGCTTTTGGTAGGCGGCCCGCAGGATCTCCGCCACTTCCGGCCGGGTGAACTCGATCGGCAGGTCCTGGCCGTTGCGCAGCATCTCACGCACCTTGGTGCCGCTCAGCACCAGGCGCGCCTCGGAGCCGTGGGCGCAGGTCTTCTCGGAGGCCACCTGCGCGCACTCGCGGCAGTAGAAGGTGGCGTCGAAGCAGACCGGGGTGATGCCCAATTCGCCCGGCTCGAACTCGGCGAATTTCTTCTGCGCGTCGTAGGGGCCGTAGAAATTGCCGACGCCGGCATGGTCCCGCCCCACGATGAAATGGGTGCAGCCGTAGTTCTTGCGGGCGATGGCGTGGAAGATGGCCTCGCGCGGCCCGGCGTAGCGCATCGCCGCCGGATAGCAGCTCAGCACGGTGTGTTGCGGCGGGTACGCCGCGCGCAGCAGCGCCAGGTAGCACTGCAGGCGCACTTCGGCCGGGACGTCCTCATCCCGGGTGTCACCCACAAGCGGGTGCAACAACAGCCCGTCAACCGTTTCCAGCGCGCACTTCAGAATGTATTCGTGGGCGCGATGCACCGGGTTGCGCGTCTGGAAGGCGACGACCGTTCGCCAGCCGCGTTCCTCGAACAGCAACCGGGTTTCGCCCGGGTCGAGCGTGTAGTCGCTGAACGCGCCGCGCTCCTGGC
Source organism: Terriglobia bacterium (assembly GCA_046714815.1). Lineage (GTDB taxonomy): Bacteria > Acidobacteriota > Terriglobia > JAJPHL01 > JAPKYU01 > JBKKAI01. Next base: position 28,210 of record JBKKAI010000450.1, read on the forward strand.
GCCGCAACAATTGGATCGGCCCGGCCAGGCAATGGTCGCCCGTGGCCTGCAGATAACGCACGCCGGGATGCTGGCCGCTGGTGGTGAGCAGAACGCGCTGGGCTTCCTGCTCCCGGTCATATCGGAACACGTCGTCGAGATCGAGCACGGCCACGACTTCGTCCCGGCCGTCCACCAGCGCGATTTCCTTCGCTCCGCGGACCCGGCCCGCCTGCTCCTCGCTGACCGCCAGCGTAATCGGGATCGTCCAGGGCAGTCCTCCGGCCAGACGCTGTTCCGCCAGCACGCTGCGGTAATCCGGCCCGCTCATGAAGCCTTCGAGCGGCGAGAACGCGCCGGTGGCGATCAGCTCCGCGTCGAGGAGCTGGCGCGAGTTGAGCGGCACGCGCGGAAGCGATCGCGCGCGGTCCAGCCAGTGCTGACGCTGGTCGCCTTCGAAGACCCGGTGAATCAGCCTGCCGCCGTGTGGCGCAATCGTCATGATCGTTCACTGGCCAATGATGTCGAAAGTAGTGGTGCCGGGCTGCCGCACCTTCTCATAGATTGCAAGCCAGTCCTTGTGATAGGGGTGTTCGGCGTAGGTCTTGATCGCGGCCTCGTTTTCCATCTCCATGCAGACACCGTGCTGGCGCACGCGCCGGGTCACTTCACCCGTGACTTTTGCTTCGCCGCCGGCGAGCTTTTTCTGGGCCTCGCGGTCGGCGCCGAAAATCGCCAGCGGGCGGACCAGCTTGCCGTGCCAGACCTTGCTGACGACGGGAATCTTCGACGGCAGAAGGTCGGTAGCCTTGGCGAAGGCCTGCCAGTCGGTTTCGGCCGCCGTGTCAATCACGGTGAAGGCGAAGCAGTGCATCAGTTTTTTCTCGCCCGCCGAAAGCGAGGCGGAGAGAAGGAAGAGGCAGGCAACCAGGGCCAGGGGTCGAAGTTCGATAAGTGTTCGCATCAACTGAGGATAGCGCAGCCGCGGCCACGCCACAAGCGGGCGCGACAGTAGGGGTCAGTAGCGGTCAGTAGCGGCGCAGGACGCCGATCAGGCGGCCCTGGATTCTCACTGCGGCGGCGGGCAGCAGAATCGGCGCCATCGCGGCGTTGGCGGGCTGCAGGCGCACGCGCCCGTCGCCTTCCAGGAAGAAGCGCTTCAGCGTGGCGTCGGAGCCTTCCACCAGCGCGACCACGACGTCGCCGTTGTGGGCCGAATCGGCGCGTTCCACCAGGATGTAGTCGCCGTCCAGGATGTGGTCTTCGGTCATCGAGTCCCCCTTCACCAGCAGCACGAAGACATCCTTCTGCCCGGCGAAGTCATTCAAGGAGATGCTCTCGGGATTCTCCACGGCTTCGAGCGGCCGGCCCGCGGCGATGCGGCCCACAAGCGGCAGGGTCCCCAGCGGTGTTCCCGGCGGCGCGCCTGCTCCCCTGCTTGGCGTTGCGCCGCCGCGGTGGGCGCGCGCCCGGCGGCGTGACTCCTGCTGGTAACGCGCACCAAGATCAATCGAGCGGCTCTGGTGCGGCCCGCGCACCAGGAATCCCTTCTGCTCGAGCGTCGAGACATGCTTGTGCACGGTGGCCAGAGAAGAAACATCGAGGCCCGCGCACAACTCCTCGTAGCTGGGACTGTAGCCGTTGTCGCGGATGAAGCCCGCGATGTAATCGAGCACCTGCCACTGCCTGCGCGTCAAAGCCATTCCTGTCCGTCACTGTAGGCGAACAAAAAGCGAATGTCAAGAGCCATGATCCTCGTGACCCCTCGTGGCGCGCTTTTCTCCAATACCGGCAGCCCCGTTTCGACGCGCAGCAGTGGTATTGTTATTCAGGTGCAAACGCGACTTTTCTTGATGCCATTTTGTGCCCGCCCCATTTTGTGCCGAGATGAGCGCCCCGATCGCCTCTCTTAGCGTTGCGGTGGACCACCGCTCCCGGACGCCGCTGTACAAACAGCTCTACCAGGCGCTCCGCGATGCGGTGCTGCAGGGGAGGCTCACGCCGGGCGCGCGCCTGCCCGCCACGCGGACGCTGGCAACGGACCTGCAGGTCTCCCGCAACACGGTGATGATCGCCTTCGAGCAGCTTCTGGCAGAAGGCTACCTGGAAGGCAAAGTCGGCGCGGGAACGTACGTGGCGGGCCGCCTGCCGGAAGAGATGCTGCACGCCGGCGGCGTGGCCGGATCGGCGCCGAGAGCGCGCGTCCCGGCCAAGTTATCGCGGCGGGGCAAGGCGATCCTAAGCGCGCAGGCCGCCGCCTGGCTGCAACCCGGAGCGTACGCTCCGGGTTG
>JBKKAI010000451.1:0-2587 GCA_046714815.1 Terriglobia bacterium
CGGGCATTCCGCGGGTGGTGTTCCTGGCTAAACTGGCCGACTACGGCGTCTCCACCTTCCGGCTCACCGAAGAGGAACTGCGCCGGGACTTGGAGAATGCCTGAAACCATCTCCAACACAACGCCTCTGCAGTACCTGTATCAGTGCAGCTTGCTCGATCTACTCCCCGCTCTCTATGGCCAAGTGGTCGGCCGCAGCACCTCGATTGCCTGACATCGCCGGCACAGCCGGCCCGAAAGCGCGGTAAAATGGAGGTGTGTCTCAGCACCCTAAATTGAACCTTCGTTTCCTGCGAGGTCATCTCATGAAAACAATCCGAGCAATTCTTCTGGCGGCCGCCGCCTCACTCCTACTCTCTTTCTCTGCCTGGGCCGATACTCTGGAAATGAAAGACGGGCGCATGCTCAGCGGCAAGTACCTGGCTGGCACGCGCGCGAGCATCCGCTTTCAGGCGGATGGCAAGATCCGGCTGTATCGCGTCCCTGACGTGCTGGCACTGACCTTTGCCGACGTGGCTGCAACCGATACGGGCGCGCGGCCGTCAGACCGGGCTCCGGCCACTTCTTCGGCCGCGTCGTCGGTCCCGTCTTCGCGCGATGTCATGACGATCCCGGCCGGGACGCGGCTGGTCGTTCGCATGATTGACAGCATCAACTCGGAAACCAACAAGGTCGGCGATAAGTTTCACGCCAGCCTCGCCGAGGACATCGTATTGGACGGCAGGACGGTGGCCCGCAAGGGGGCCGATGTGTACGGCAGGCTGGTGAAGGCCATCGACGCGGGCACGATTACCGGCCGTTCGCATCTCACGCTGGAGCTGACGGAAATCCGCATCAACGGCCAACTCCACTCGCTTTCCAGCGGCGACTATGAAATCGCCGGCGAATCGCGCACGTCCGACAGCGCCAAGAAAATCGGCGGCGGCGCGGCCATTGGCGCGGTGATCGGCGGCATCGCCGGCGGTGGAAAGGGCGCGGCCATCGGAGCAGGCATCGGGGCCGGCGCCGGCGCCGCCGCCCAGGTGCTGACCAAGGGCGAGCACGTTCGCGTCCCCAGCGAAACCGTGATCGAGTTCCGCCTCGAACAACCGGTCACCATCCGGAACATCAGGTCTGTCGGATAACCGGCGGGAGTCGGCCACAGGGGCACAGAGGACACAGAGCGAACAGGGAAGCAGAAGTTTCGCTCTGTGATCTCTACTGTCTCCGTGGCCTTCGTTTACTGGCTTAACGGGGGCAGGCGGGGGTGCTTCCGCACCAGTCGAAGATCAGCTTTTTCATCGCCGCGGCCTGGTCTTTGTATTCCGGGAGCAGGGCCAGGTTCTTCATCTCCCCGGGGTCCTCGCGCAGGTTGTACAGCTCGGGCAGGTCGCTTGAGTAGTAGCTGAACTTGAAATCTCCGCGGCGCACCATGTACTTGGCGCGCGGCGAGTTCAAGGCGTATTCGGCAAAGACCGTCGCATCGGTCACGCGGCCCGGCTCGCGCAGGTTGGGGGCCAGGCTGCGGCCATCCAGGCCCGATGGGGTGGGCAGGCCGCAGAGCTCGGTAAGGGTGGGAAACACCTGCACCTGGCTCACCGGCGTTGCCGAGCGCGAGCCGGGCGCGGTCAGCCCGGGCACGCGGAAGATCAGCGGAACGCCCACCGACGGTTCATAGAAGACGAACTTCTGCCACAGCCCATGCTCGCCGAGCATCTCGCCGTGGTCGGTGGTGTACAAGACGGCGGTGTCTTTCTCCAGATCCAGCTCGCGCAGCGCCGCCAGCACCTGTCCTACGCAATCGTCCAGATGCGCCAGGTTGGCGTAGTAGAGCGCAATCCGCCGCCGCGCCTGCTCCACCTCGCGCAACTCCGGTGTCGGCCGGTTGTTCAGGATGGACTCGCGGATCTCCTTCGGCACGGTTTCCAGGTTCACTTTGCCGAACGTGTCGGGCAGCTTCATCTGCTCGGGCCGGAACAGGTTGGCAAACCGCTCGGCGGGCATGAACGGGTCATGCGGCTTCAGGAATGAGCTGATGAGGAAGAACGGCTGCCGCCGGCCGTGATTCTTCAGAAACCGGACCGATTCCCGCGCGACAAAATTGTCGAAGTGGTCCTTCTCCGGAATCTTCGAAATGCGGCCGACGTGGACCGGCCCCTGGCGCTCGTCCAACTCCCTCGTGCCGATCCACGGGTCGTCAGAATCCCGCCAGAGGTCGTCAATCTGCGGCATGCCGGAGCCGGAGTTGCGGCGGCTCAGCTCCTCGGCGTACAGCCGGGTCTTCGGGCCGAGGTATTGATACCAGTCGTTGAAATCCAGCCGGTAGTCGAAGCCATGCGTCTGCGGGTCCACGAAGTGCATCTTGCCGATCAGTCCGGTCATGTAGCCGGCGCGGCCGAAGGCATGGGCGACAGTCTTCTTGTCGAAAGGCCAGGGCGTGCCGTTGTTGTAGGCGCGGTGGTTGTGCGTGTAAAGGCCGGTGAGCAGCGAAGCCCGCGATGGAACGCACACCGGGTTCGAGCAGTAGGCGCTGTCGAAGCGCGCGCCGGAGCGGGCCAGCGCATCCAGGTTTGGCGTGCGCGCCACCGGGTGGCCGTCCACGCCGAGCG
>JBKKAI010000452.1:0-6272 GCA_046714815.1 Terriglobia bacterium
TCCCCCCTGCCTTACATTTCGCCCTACTTGAGCGCCTGGCTGCTTCGAGCGCCGGCGCTGGCAATGCTGGCGGTCTTCGTGGCGCTGGCGACGGCAACCCGCAGCGCGGCTACGCCGCTAGGTCGGCTGCAATCTCCTCGCCGCGGAGGCGCGCGGATTCCGACGCGCGCTCCAGCGAAACCAGGTAGAACTTCAGCGCCGCCAGAATCAAAAATGTGAAGGCGACTGGCGGCAGGCGGTCCAGGTGATATCGCCCGGCGAAGAAAAAAACCAGCCACATCGAGCCGATGATCGCAAACTGCGTCAAGAGACCGAAAAGAATGGCGACGCTCGAAGCCTTCCGGGTGCTCATCGTTCCATACTCGACGCGCATGGGGTAACCGACAGAGAACAGGTTTCCGGCCGCGAGGGCGGTCAGAGCGGCATAAACAAACCCAGCCAGCGCGGTTAGAACGCGCGCCGGGCCCATGTCCTCCCGCGCCGCCAGAACCAGGGTCACGGCGGCAAAATCGGCGGCCAGCAGCATGGCTATCACCGTGTTCTTGGCCAGGAAAACACGCCGGATGTTCACCGGCGCCATCTGCCAGAGCCGGAATCCCCGCGACTCATAACAGAAGCAGTTGTAGGCGAGCGTCCCCACGGCCAGCAGGGCATAGCCCAGCATCACCGGATAGAGTTGCGAGGAGTCGAGCTTCAATCCTTCGGTAAGCGCCTTTCGTATGACCCGGTCGCTGGCCACGGCCAGGACGGCCATCAGCGGCGGGCTGAGGAAACCGAGCACTGTCCGCGGGTCACGGAGCGCATAGCGGATTTCCTTCTCGAAAATGGCGGCGCCGGTGTTGTCGAGCCACGGCAATTCCCAGCCGGGCTGCGCCTGCACGGGCCCCGTCTTTCGAGCCGCCTCATAAGGCGCGTCGCCACGAAAGGTGCGCCACAATTGCCGCCGCAGCAGCAGCGCCGCCGCGGCCGCATAGGCCGCCAGGCCCAGCACCGGCGTGGCCATGCCCGTTTCGCCGGTGATGCCCCGCGCCACGAGCCCGGGCGGCGACACCCAATGCGCCGCCGAGGCGGACCGGACAACCGCGCGGACGCGCTGCTTGCCGACGCCGGGAAGGACGCCGTAGATGAGCACCTGGCTCACCGCGAGCAGCCCGATCAGCACCAGCACCAGGCGTTCGCGCCCGCGCCGCGTCCGCATCACGCGCTCGAAGAAGGCGAAAAACACACGGTTGAAAAGCAGGTTGACCACGGCGAAGCAGAACAGCAGCACTGCCGCACGGTCCGCCCAGCCCGGCCGCGCGAACGTCGTTCCCGCCCAGATGCACGCCAGCCATACCAGGCACAGCAGCGCGGCCGGATCGAAAAGCCCGTACGCGGTATTCAGCAGGTAATACACGCGGAAAGACACGGGATAGCGCGCGATCTCGCGGAAGTTCAGGCCAGGCGATGAGCCTTCGGTAACCAGCGGCCCGACCTGCCACATCTGGAAGATGCCCCAGAGCGCCAGGCCGAGCATGGCCGTCCGCCCTTTTTCCAGGTTCAGAAAGACCGCGCCGCCCAGGCCCAGACCAAAGCTGACAGCGATCAGGATGCCCAGCAGTGTCAGGAAGACGGTGGCGACCAGCTCGATTTTCCTGCGCTTCTGGCGCAGCAGGTTGCGAAAGATCTGCCAGCGCACTGCCGCGAGCAGAATGATGAATGATGAATGATGAATTAATTTACCGCTCGGACGCTCTTGTGTTTTTACTTCATAATTCATAATTCATAATTCATAATTGCTCTTAGAGCCACGGCAGCTCTCCGGCATGAGAGCGCGCGCCGCCGACCACGCGCAGAAAAATTTCCTCCAGCGTGACGCCGCCTTCGGCGCCCTCGCCGCCCTCGGCGCCGGAAACGGCCTCGCCCGAGCGCAACTGCTCGATGGACCCGGACGCCACCATCCGGCCGTGCCGGATGATCCCGATGTGCGTGCACAGCCGCTCCACCACTTCCAGCACGTGCGAGGTAAGAAAAATCGTGCCGCCGCGCTCGACGAAGCGCTGCAGCATGTTCTTGAGCGTTCCGGCGGCGACGGCATCCACGCCCTCGAACGGCTCATCGAGAAAAAGGATCTCCGGCCGGTGGATCACGGCAGCGGCCAGCGCCAGCTTCTTTTTCATGCCGTGGGAGTAATCGGCGACGATCTGGCCGCCGGCCTCCCGCAACTCCATGAACTCCAGCAACTCAGCGGCGCGCTGCGCCGCGGTGTCTCGGTCCAGGCCGTACATCCGTCCCACAAAGTTCAAAAGCTGCATTCCGGTGAGGCGTTCGAACAGCGCCAACCCTTCCGGCACAACGCCGACGCGCCGCTTGATCTCCAGGCTGTTCTTCTCGAAATCGAGGCCGAGGACCGTCATCGAGCCGGCCGTGGGCCGGAGGAGTCCGGTCAGCATCTTGATGGTGGTGGACTTGCCTGCGCCGTTGGGCCCGAGAAAGCCGTAGAACCAGCCCGCCTCGACGAGCAGGTCCAGTCCGTCCACGGCCACCAGCGAGCCGAATTCCCGCCGCAGGCCGCGCGCCGCGATGACCGCGGTGGGGGTCACTTGTAGCGGCTCAGCCATGCCTGGAGGCGCCGGGCCATGCGGTCGCGGACGCGTCGCGGACCGGCGGCGGCCGCGGACCCGGCCAGCAGATTATGGTGCTCGGTGGGGTCGGCGACGAGATCGAACAGCTCATCTTCAGCGCCGGGATGCACGCCGGGCCCCGTGCCAGACCCAGCGCCGGGCGGACCGCTTCCCTGGTTCCGCCAGACCAGCTTATAGCGCCGGTCGCGCACCATGGCCGTGTTGCGGAAGTATCCGTAGACTTCGTCCGTCCATTGCCGGCGCTTCCCCGACGCGATTTCGCTGCAACTCTGGCCCGGCCTCGACCCGGACGGACGCGGTTCGCCGGCCACGTCGAGAACGGTGGGAAAAAAATCGTACAAGCTGACCATCTCGCGCGGGGTGCGGCCGCCGCTCCATCCGCCCGCCGGCCAGCGAAACACGAGCGGCACGCGCATTACTTCTTCGTACATGTTAATGGGATCCGACGCCAGGCCCTTGCTCCAGAGGCCGTGCCGCCCGTGCAGGTAGCCGTTGTCGCTGGTGAAAACCACGATCGTGTTTTCTTCGAGCCCGCGGGCGCGCAGTTGCGACACAAGCGCGCCCACCTGGTCATCGAGCGCCGTGGTGGCGGCCGCCGCCTTGCGCAGATTGCCCACCGGATCGCTCAGGAAATCCTTCTCCCGCAGCGCGCGGGGGCTGGCCGGCTCGAAGGGAACGGAAGAGAAGTTCTCGCTCTTATACAGGTCGTAATACTTCTGCGGATGCCCGTCGTAAGGGGTGTGGGGATGGTTGTAGGCGACGACGAGCAGCCATGGGTCCGGCTGGCCGCGCCGCGCATCGAGGAACTCGGCCGCTCCGCCCGTGATCAGGTCGCCGATGTAGCCCTTCTCCTGGACCCGATGGCCCTGGCGGAGCATCACCGGGTCCTGGTAGCGCGAGGAGCCGCCGGGCATCACATACCAGTGCCCGAAGCCATGCTGCGGCTGGTCTTCCCAGCCCATGTGCCATTTGCCGCTGTAGCCGCAGGCATAGCCGCGGGCGGCCAGCAGGTCGCTGAAAAACACCTCGCGGCGAAAACTCTCGGGAGGCGCGGCCTGACCCTGCGGTGGATGGTCAATGGGCTTTGGCGAGAGAAAATCGTGGATGCCGTGCTGCGGCGGAATCCGCCCGGTGAACAGCGTGGCTCGGCTGGCCGAGCAGATCGGCGTCGAGACAAAGGAATTCTGAAAGCGGACGCCTTCCCGGGCCAGGCGGTCGAGATTGGGGGTGCGGATTTCCGGGCTGCCGTAACAACCCAGCATCCACGCCGCCAGGTCGTCGGCGACGATCAGCAAAATGTTCGGCCGCGCCGCGCGCGCGCGCAGCATTGCCGGAACCAGGGCGGGCGCCGCCCCCAGCGCCACACCGCCCTTCAGAACTTCCCGCCGCGTAATCGCGCTCACCATGGCGCGATTCTACAACACCGGTCCGGCTTTTCGCCCCGGCGAACGGGCCGGATCGAGCAACGGCAAGGAAGGAAACATTGCCCGATAGAATCCTCGGTCCCGTGACAGCAACCGTGAAGCCTGCAGTTGGGCGTGCGCGCCGATCACGAAGTCCGTCAATACACGGTCCCGCTTGCCTCCCCGCCTCCGGTATGCCCGCCACACCTGGCCGGCGAGAAAGCCGGCCGGGCGGCCGAGAGACTCTGTGCGGATCTCGTTCGTGTCCAGGAATTCATCACACTCATCCTGGGTGCGGAAGTGCGCGCAGAGTTCCACGTAAACCGCGTCACAGACAACCAGTGAACCGGCGGCCGAAGCGTCTTCGAGAGCTTGAGCTGAAAGTTCGAAGAACGCATCATTGGCCAGGAGAATGTCGAGCAAGACATTGGTGTCCAGAGCCGTAATCATCGCCCGCGGATGGCCTCGATGAATTCATCCACAGACGCAAAACCCAGTTCGGAGATGTTCTTCCTGCACCGGCCTTTCCACTTGCGAATACCCAGCCGTCGCGGCTTCTTTTGCAGCACGATCGCGTTGGAAATCACGAGAAACTCGACTTCGGTTTGAGGGCCCAGGCCAAACCGGTCTCTCAACTTTTTAGGGATAGTCACCTGGCCCCGCTCGCCGATTTTCATACTAGTAAGTATGAATCAATATCCATACTTTTGCAAGAAGGCTGACCTTCCCCGGATCCCTCATTTTTCCGCGAGGTACTCGCCGTGTCGCAGGCTCACATCCGCTTTCCCGCTGCCGTGGCGGGCCGGCGTGATACGGAGCGGGGACGCCGGAGCGAGGAATCCCCTTCGGCCGAGATACTCACGCAAGGCCGCCTGCACCAGTGTCGTCAATCCGGGAGGGAACTCAGTCTGCCGGAAGTAGGCATTCAGCGCTCTCTCCAGGTCGCCTGGGATCGTAACGGTCACACGCTTCATGCCCTGACCTTACTTCGACGGACAACATCGCGTGCGAAGCTCCACTTGAGCAGCGGCGGCGTCACCATCGTGGTTACGATGACCATCACCACGACGGCCGAGTAAGTCGCCGGGCTGATGATCCGCTCGCCCGCGACCGCAAGGGCCAGCCCGATATTCGCGAAGATCAGGCCCACTTCGCCACGGGGAATCATCCCGATCCCGACCGAGAGCCGGTCAATCCCCGGGCCGATCACGCCCAGCGCGCAGGCCTGCTTGCCGGCGATCGCGGCCAGCGTCAGCGCGGCGGCCAGCGCCAGCACACCCGGCTGCGTGAACGAGCGCAGGTCGGTGCGCATGCCCATCAGCACGAAAAAAACAGGGACGAGGAAGGACGAAATCGGGCGAATCAGTTCCTCCAGCCCGTGCTCGCCGCGGTCCACGAAGTCGCGATAGTGGAGGTCTTCCAGGATGAGTCCGGCGGCGAAGGCTCCCACGATCGGCGCCAGGCCGATCGCGCTTGCCGCCCACGACAGCAGGAAGCAGAACGACAGGCCCACCGCCAGCAGCACGCCGCGCGCTTTCAGCATGGAGGCCACGCGAAAAAGGCCCGGCGACAGGAAGACTCCCAGGACGAGCGCGCCCACCAGGAAACCGGCGGCCTTGGCGACGATGATGCCGACCGCGAGGTAGGACATCGCCGTGCCCGCGTTGGCGGCGGCGATGACGCCGCCGACCACCGCCAGGATCACCAGTCCGAGCACATCGTCAATGACCGCGGCGCCGAGGATGATCCGCGCTTCTCCGCTTTTCGACTGGCCCAGGTCCTGCAGCACCCGCGCCGTGATTCCAACGCTGGTCGCGGTGAGTGTTGCGCCCAGAAAGGCGTGTACGTAGGGGCTCGATTGCGGCAGCAGCCAGGCCCCAACTCCCCAGCCCAGCGCGAACGGCGCCAGAACACCGAGTGCCGCCACGGCAAACGAAGACAGGCCCACCTTCAGCATTTGTCCGACCGTGGACTCCAGCCCCACTTCGAACAGCAGCACCAGCACTCCGATGCGCGCCAGCATGTCCAAGGAGGCATCGGTCTTCAGGGATTCCATGCCGGAAAAACCGGCCAGCGCCAGGTTGCCGAGCAGCACCCCGAAGACCAGCTCGCCCAGCACCGCCGGCTGGCCGATCCGCGTTGCCAGATCGCCGCCCAGCTTCGCCGCCAGCAGGATAATAGCCAGCGAAAGGACCAGCGCGGCCACTGGATCTGTGGGGTGCGCATCCATAAGGCGCATCAGTGT
>JBKKAI010000453.1:0-4840 GCA_046714815.1 Terriglobia bacterium
CCGCCCGGAAGCGATCGAGGTGCTGAAGCAAGGCGGGGACCTTTAATACCGGCCGATGACCGAACAGCTGGTCGAGGAAGGCGCGGCCTCTTCGTCCCCGCCCCAGCCCGTGCTTCTGTTCCGCTGAGGTGAAAGATGGAAAACGGAAACAAGCCGGCTACGAAAAAGGACCTCGCAGAGCTGGAAGAGCGCCTGCGAGGGGACATGTCGTCGCTGGAAGAGCGCCTGGCGGAGCGCCTGTCGGAGAATATCCACGACGCGGAAACGCGCCTTCTCAACGCCTTCTACGGCTTTGCCGAGTCAAACCGGTAGGTGGTAGACCTGACGCGCTCCGATTCCGCACTGCGAGAGCGCCTGGATGTCGTCGAAAACCGGCTTCTCGAAGTCGAAAAGCGGCTCAACTGGCCCCGCTCTTCCTGAAGACCAGCGAATCGAGGATCTGGCGGAAGCGCGGGTTATCGCGCAGCCCCGCCAACAGCGGATCGCGGGCGAACCATTCGCCGCGCTCGTCGCCGTTCCGCACGGCGCGGTGCAGCCACTCCAGGGCCTTCTCGGTTTCGCCCAGCACGGCGTAGAATTCGGCGGCGGCCGCGGTGGCGAAAATATCCACCTGGGCATACTTCAACAGGTCTTCATCCATCTCTTTAAGCGCCGCGTCGCGCTTTCCTTCGAGCGCCAGCAACAACGCTTCACAAAGCCCGCTGGAGTAGCTCTGCTGGTCTTCGGGGCGGGAACGGTCGAGCACCTGGCGGGCCATCGGCAGGTCGCCCGCCGCCATGTAAACGCGGGCGAGAAAATGGATAGCATAGAAGTTCTGCGGATCCTGTTCGAGCATCTTCTCGAACTGGCGGATCGCGCCGGCCATATCTCCCTGGAGCGACATCAGCCAGCCAAGATTCAGCCGGGCGGGGAAGTAAACCGGGTCGCGCTCCACCATGTGCAGGACCAGCTCTTCGGCGTCCGCCATGTCCCCGCCGAAGGCGTGATAAATCACCAGCCATAGCAGCGCATCGACGTCGTGGGGGTTGGCGGCAAGGGGTTTTTCGAGGTAGCGCTTCGCCAGGTCGCGCCGCCCGTGGTAGAGGTAGACGGCGGCGAGCGTGATGTGGGCCTTTCCGCTGGCGGGATCATCTTCGAGCGCGCGCCGGGCTTCTTCTTCAGCCTTGTAAAGCCAGCCGGCGTCGTTGGAATAGCCGCTATTGATCATCAACAAGTGGGCGAAGCTGTACAAGGCGCGCGCCTCGGCAAAATGCGGATCGAGTTCGAGGGCCCGCTCGAGCATCTGGCGCATCCGCGGCAGGTGATACTGGCTGCGGCCCAGCGCCGCGACGGCGAAATACTCGTTGGCTTCCTGGTTGGGCGAGGGGCGGCCGCCGGTGGGAAGGCGCGGGGCGTCCTCGCTGCAAGGAGGACAGGGCGCGGCGACGGGCGCGCCCAGGCCGAGCGAGCCCACCACTTCCAGAACGGCGCGGGCCTCACTGGCGCGCTGGTAGCGCTGGCCCGGCTCCTTGTCCAGGCAGCGCCCGATCACGGTGCGCAGGGCCGGCGGCACGCGGGGCGGCAGCGGCGCGGGCGGCTCGCGCAGGATCGCGGCGGTCAGCTCGAAGCCGGTCTTGCCGTCAAACGGCGGCGCGCCGGCGGCCATCTCGTGAAGAATCACGCCGAAGGCCCACAGGTCGCTTCGCGCGTCGGCCGGCTCGCCGCGCAGCACCTCCGGCGCCATGTAGCGCAACGTGCCGGAAAGCGCGACTCCGCCGGCGCCGCCTTCGGCCAGCGAAACCACCGACTGGGTCGCATCCTGCGTCCTGGTTTCCCGGAGGCGCTTGGCCAAACCGAAGTCGAGCACCTTCGGACGACCGTCGCCGGTGATGACCACGTTGGCGCTCTTCAGGTCGCGATGCACGATCCCGCGTTCATGTGCGTGCGCGAGCGCATCGGCGATCTGCACGGCGTAACGAAGCGCCGTTTCCAGGGGCAGGCCGTCGCGCGGGATCAGCCCGCTGAGCGGCTTTCCCTCGACGCACTCCATGGCGATCCAGGCCAGTCCGCCGGCCTCACCGACTTCGTACACCGTGCAGATGTTGGGATGGTTCAGTGCCGAGGCGGCGCGCGCTTCGTTGAGCAGCCGCGCGCGGGCCGCCTCGTCGGACAACAGCTTGTCGCCGAGCAGCTTCAGCGCCACCGTGCGCTCCAGCCGCGTGTCTCGCGCGCGGTACACCACGCCCATGCCGCCGGCGCCCAGCCGCTCTTCAATCAGGTAATGTCCCAGAGTTTCGCCGACCATCAAGACCAACTTCCAAGTTCAGATTCTAACCCAGGAACTCTGAAGTACAATCGGGCGATGAATCGTCGAGAACTGTTGAAAAGCGTGCCGCTGGCGGCGCTGGCCTGGCAGAGCGCCGGAGGCGCCGCCGCCGCGGAAAAGGCGCGGCTGCGGAACGCCATCTGCGCCTACTCGTACCGCGAAGAACTGAAGAGCCGCGCGATGACGTATGCGGACCTGGTGCGGATCGCGGTCGAGACGGGCGCCGACGGGCTGGACCTGACCGTGTACTGGATGCCGGAGAATCCGCCGGACGAATTCCTGCTGTCGCTGCGGCGCCTGGCGTTCAAGAACGCGGTGGAGCTGTACAGCATCTCCATCCGCACCGAGCTCTGCCGTCCGACGCCGGAGCTCCAGGAAGCGGAGATCGCCAAGGTCAAGTCATGGGTGGACGTGGCCCACAAGCTCGGCGCCGGGCACATCCGCGTCTTCGGCGGCGCCGTTCCCAAGGGCGCGACCGAGGACCAGGCGGCCGGCTACGCCGTTTCGGTGCTGAAGCGCTGCGCCGAGTATGCCGGACGTCGCGGCGTCATCCTCGGTCTGGAGAACCACGGTGGCATCACCGAGCGCGCCGAGCGCATCCTGCAGATCGTCAAAGAGGCGGACTCACCCTGGGTGGGGGTCAATCTCGATACCGGTAATTTCCGGACCGATGTGCTGCGGCAGATCGAGATGTGCATTCCGCAGGCCGTCAATGTGCAGGTGAAAGCCGAGATGCGCGCCGAAGACGGCTCGCGGCAGCCGGCCGACTGGGACCGCATCGTGGGAATGCTTGTCAGCGGCGGCTACCGCGGCTACCTGGCGCTGGAATACGAGGCGAAGGAGAGCGCGGTGACCGCGGTGCCGCGCCTGACGCGCCAGTTGGGCGAGATCATCCGGAAACACTCGCGAGGGTGAATCGGCCACAGGCAAGAATGCCTGTGCTACGTTTCGGCGAAGACGTCGCGGGCGACCTGGACGGCGTTGGCCGCCGTCGGCCAGCCGCCATAGAAGGCCATGTGGGTAATGATTTCGCCGATCTCCTCGCGGGTCACGCCGTTGTCGAGCGCGCGGCGGATGTGGGTGCGAAGCTGGTCGGTGCGGTAGAGCGCCGTCAGCGCCGCAACCGTGATGAGGCTGCGGTCCCGCTTGGAAAGCCCCGGGCGCTCCCACACGTCGCCGAAAAGCACGTCCGTGGTCAGGTCGGCCAGCTTCGGCGCGACCTCTCGCATAGCGCTCTGCGCTGGTGTCATATCGCCTCCTCCGGTTACCGGAAACCCTTCAACGACGCGTTGATTCTCTCGAGATGGAAAGCATCCGGATCGTCAATGAAAAAATCGTCAATGGATCAATTCCTGGTGATCCAGATGGGCGACGACCAGGCGATCTGGCCGTCGTCCTGCTGCACGCGCACGTAGTAGTAGCTTTCGCCGGGCCGGGATTCGGCGTCTACAAATGAAAACTCGGCTTCCCGCGTGCCCGGCTTCTGGCTGTAAACGAAACGGTTGTTGCGGATCACCTGGATGTCCATGATCGGCCGCGTGCCGATCACTTTCACCACCAGCCGCGCCGGCCCGTTGGCGGTGAAGGCGTCGCCCTGGATGTATTCGGCGGCGTTGTCGCGCATGCGCACGTCGAGGATGATGTTGTCGGTGGCGGCGTAAGCGTGACGCCGGCGCATGGCGTTCATCAGCCCCTCGCGGCTGCGGTCCTCGGAGATGACGCAACTGTAGGAGATGTGCGTGGAGATGTGGTCGGAGCTGGCCTGCACGCCCAGTTTGTAGCCCTTGGCCCAGGCGTTCCAGACAAAACCGAGCGGGCGGAAGCCGCCCTGGTGGGTGGCGGGCTTGTCGGCGGTGGGCGATTTCGGCGCGCCTTCGTACTCGGCCGAGGTGCGCATCCCCTGGTAAATCTCCACCAGCGGCTCGACCTCGGGGTCGTTGTCGCGCCAGTCGGTGCCCATGCCGGTGTGCGAGGTATGGCCGAAGGCGATGCCGCGGTTCTGCCGCAGGTAGGGATAGAGCACACTGCCGGTGTTCACCTTCGCCTCGCCTTGCTGCGGCTGCTCGCCCGCCGCGGCGGGAAGCGTGCGCACGCCGCGCTGCGCGAAAGCCAGGTTGCGGTGGCCGTTCGGATAGCCCAGGCTGCGCTCGTAGCCGAACAGCGTGGTGAAGAAGCCGGGAACGTGGAACAGGTCGTCGGCTTTCTCGATGCGCCACCAGGAATATTCCTGGTCGAAGCCGGACTGGTGGTCGGTGACCATGGCGTAGTCCATGCGCGCGCCGTCGAGGGCGTAGCGGAACATGTCGAGCACCGAGCCGTCGCCGGCGCCGTCGGCGGAGATGTCGGTGTGGCGATGCATGTCGCCGCGGTAGATCTTGTAGACTTTGCCGCCGGAGCGGATTTCGTAGGCGCGGATGCGGCGCACGTCGGCCTCTTCGTCGGGGTGGATCGGCGGGGCGGCGGCCAGGTCGGGCCGCAGGCGGACGATTTCGCCCGCCGAAGTCTGCGCCGGCCCGGAGCGAACGCTCCGGGTTG
>JBKKAI010000454.1:0-9233 GCA_046714815.1 Terriglobia bacterium
ATCCGGGGGTGTACCCCCCTTTGCCTCTGGATTGGGCCCCGCTGGGGTGGGCCGGCAGAGGTTAGGCGGTGGATCTTCGCCGGCTACAGATTCTGGCAGGGACAGTCCGAGCGTGTCAAACAGAAAAAATGCGGCAAATGCGGCACAGGCAAGACTGCCTGTGCCGCGGGAATTCCAAATCTGTCGTCAGCTTTCGTCAGCTTTCGTCAGCGCCGGGTTCGATAGGTTTCGCCGTAGCCGCGCTCGTAACCGGCGCGATACTGGCGGCGATACTCTTCCTTGTTGCCGTAGCTGCTGCGATAGCCGTTGTCCCCGTCGCGCCAACTACCGTGGCTCTCCAGGCTGTATGCCTTGCCCCGCTCGGCATCTTCGCGGCCCGCTCCGGAGCCTTCGCGGTAGCCGAGTTCGAAGCCGGGACCGCTGAAGCCGGTCCCTTGGCCGTACACGGCGCCATCGCGGTAAATTCCGCGGTCCTGATAGACCTCGCGGTCCCGATAGACACGATCATTTCCGACTCCGCGCCCGTTGCCGCGCCCCAGGATTCCGCCAAAGCCGCCGCTGCCGTTATAGGCCTCGTCGTAGCCGGCCTTGTAGCCCTCGCGAAAGCTACGCTTGTATTCGTTGCGGTCGCCCATAGAGCGGTCATAGCCCAGGTCCGCTCGCCTGTAATTCTCGTCCTGATAGTCATGGCCGGCGCGGCTGTCCCGATCGGCCCGGCCGTGCTGGGCGCCCGCTCGAAAGCCGTACTCGTATCCCTGTTGCTGCGCGCCCATCCCGTAGCCTCGATTCCGATTCCGGTTCAGCTGGCTGTCATGGGCGAACAACATCCCGCTCGTGGAAATCGCCAAAACACACAACACCGCTGCCAACCGCATCCGCCTGGTCATGGGAGGTCTCCTTCACCTGTTAGACGGATGCCCCGCCGCCAGGTTACGGCGCCGCAGGAGAATAGCGGGGTGGTAGAGCAGGCTGAGGACCGCTCGGCGATGGCCAGCCACGGGCGCTGATCCGCCGCGCATTACGCCGCTCACCTAGAGGGAAAAGAGAATCCTGTAGTCAGACACGGCGCGCCCGCCTGGCGCGAAGCCTCCGCTTTACCGACTCCCAGGCAACACGAGGCTCATCCTTCCGACTCTCCGCAACCAACGCGTCATAAACGTCTTCCCAGATCTCTTTGTGGCGGCGAAGGTCAATAAGGAACTGGACACCCTTCATAGTCATCGCTTTTCTCTCTCCGACGCTCTACCCATTGAAGCATAGGAAATGCGCCCCGTCATAGCACAATCGAGGGGTGGTAGAAGCCGGCCGAGGCGCGGTCGGCGATGGCCAGCAGGCGTCCGTCGGGGGCCAGGACTTTGATGCGCGGCCAGGGCACGGGCGGGAAAGTGCGAAACTCGCGGCCATTCAGCACGGCGGCGACGGCAGCCGGCGGAAGCTGGTAAGGCGGGAACTCGGGTAGCAGCTTTTCGGCGCTGTACAGGGCATCCGACGCGCGCCCGGCGGCGGCCAGTTCACCCAGCTTTTCGAGCGTCACCGCCTCGGTTTCGGTGAACTCACCCGACGCCGTGCGGCGAAGCTCGGCCACGTGCGCGCCACAGCCGAGCCTGCTCCCGGCGTCGTGCGCCAGCGAGCGCACATATGTGCCCGCCGAGCATCGGACACGGAAGCGCGCCAGCGGCGCCTCCCAACCGAGCAGCGCAAACTCCTTCACCTGGACGGGCACGGCGTCCAGCTCCACTTCCTGACGGCGGCGGGCCAGCTTGTAGGCCGGCACGCCGCCGACTTTCTTGGCCGAGACCGGCGGCGGCTTCTGCGGGTATTCACCGGTGAGCGACTGGAAGGCGGCTTCGATTTCGCCGGCGGTGAGGCGTGGCTCGACCTCGTCGCCCAGGAGCGTGCCGGCGCGGTCATAGGTGTCGGTGGCGAAGCCCAACCGCATGACGCCCTCATAGACCTTGTCGCGGTCGCGGAAAAACTGCGCCAGGCGGGTGGCGCGCCCTACCACCAACGGCAGCACGCCGGTCGCCAGCGGATCGAGCGTCCCCAGGTGCCCGATGCGCTTGATGGACAGAATGCGGCGCGCCTTCGCCACTGCGTCATGCGAGGTGAAGCCGGCGGACTTGTCCAGCACCAAAACGCCGTCCATCTTTCCAATGAAACACAAAGGCGCGAAGACACAAAGAAGAATCGCGGCGAGCCGTGCTCTAATACCCTTTCCTGTGAAGCCCCTGTGAAACCATGAAGGACGCGGAGATGGCGGCGCTGATCCGAACCGAGAAGCTGTCGAAATTCTTCGCTTCGCAAGTGGCGCTCGAGCAGGTGGACTTCGCCGTCTCCCCCGGCGAGGTGCACGTGCTGGCCGGAGCGAACGGGGCCGGCAAGTCCACGCTGGTGAAGATTCTGTACGGCGCGCTCGAAGCCGACGCCGGCGACGTTGTCTGGAAAGGGCGGGCGCTGGGACGCTTCGGTATCGCGCGCGCGCTCGACCTGGGCATCGCCTACATCGCGCAGGAGGTCCAGGTGGCGCCGCAGCTCTCGGTGGCGGAGAATATTTTCCTGGGCAACCTGCCGCCGCGCCGGACGCTGGTGCCGCGGGCGGCGTCGGTGGTGAACCACACGGCGTTGGCCGAGCGCGCGGCGGAGGCAGCGCGGGCCGTGGGCCTGGACTGCGATGTGCAGTTGCCGGCCGGCCGCCTCTCGATCGCCGAGCGCCAGTTGGTGGCCATCGCCCGCGCGCTGGCGCGCCGCGCCGAGCTGCTGCTGCTCGACGAGCCCACCGCGTCGCTTTCTCCGGCCGAGATCACGCGGCTGTTCGACATAGTGGCGCGCCTGAAAGCCGCCGGCTCCGGCGTGATTTTCATCTCCCACCGCATGGAGGAGATCGAGCGCATCGGCGACCGCCTCACGGTGCTGCGCGACGGACGCGTGGTCTTCGCCGGACCGCGCGCGGGGGTTTCGGCCGCGGAAATTGTCGGACACATGACCGGCCGGCGCGCGCCCGCCGGCCCCGTCGCGGCGGGCGCTTTGCCGACAACGGCAGGGTCGGCTCCGCCGCCCAACTCGCGCAGGGACGCCCCGTTGCTGCGCGCGGAAAACATCGAGGTGCCGGGCCGCGTCGGGCCGCTTTCGTTCGCGATCCACGCCGGCGAGATCCTGGGCGTGGCCGGCGTAGTCGGCGCGGGCCGCACTTCGCTGGCGCGCGCGCTGTTCGGCTCCGAGCCGGAGATGCGGGGCGAAGTTTTTGTGGAAGGCCGGCGGGTGACGCCGCGCTCGCCCGCCGAAGCCATCGCCGCCGGCATCGCGCTGCTCACCGAAGACCGCAAGGATCAGGGGCTGGTGCTGACCGCCGACGTGGCCACCAACATCTCGCTGGCGTCGGGCCGGCGCTTCCTGCGCGGCGTCTATTTTGATCACCCGCGCGAGCGCGCCGCCGCCGCATCCTACGTAGACAAGCTGGCCATCCGCACGCCCTCGGTGACGTTCCCGGTGCGCCTGCTGAGCGGCGGCAACCAGCAGAAGGCGCTGCTGGCGCGCTGGCTGCTGAGCGGCGCGCGCGTCTTCCTGCTCGACGAGCCGACGCGCGGCATTGACGTGGAAGCCAAGCGCTTCGTCTACGGCCTGGTCCGCGAGCTGGCCGCCGCCGGCCACGCCGTGTTGTTCATCTCCTCCGAGCTGCCCGAAGTGCTGGAAGTGGCCGGCCGCATCCTGGTTCTGCATCGCGGCGGGCTTCGCGGCGAAATCCCGCGCGGCCAGGCCGACGAGCACGCGCTGCTGCTACTCGCCATGGGCGGGAAAAGCAATGATGAATGATGAATGACGAATGATGATGACAAGTTGAAACGAAAGCACCCATGATGAAATTCGTTCGGACGTTCGCGCCGCTGCTCGGCCTGGCGCTGATGTGCATCGTTCTGGGCGCGATCTCGCCCGATTTCCGCACCACCGACAACGCGGTGAACATCCTGCGGCAGAGCGCGGTGAACGCGCTGCTGGCGCTCGGGCAATTGCTGGTGATCCTGACCGCGGGCATTGACCTTTCGGTGGGCTCGATCCTGGGCGTCTGCTGCGTGGCTTTCGCCTGGATGCTGAAGGCGGCGACGCCCGCTCCGGTGGCGCTCGCGGCCACGCTGGGGCTGGGTCTGGCGCTGGGGTTGATCAACGGGCTGCTGCTGACCAAGCTGCGGCTGCCGCACCCGTTCGTCTCCACGCTGGGCATGATGAACGCGGCGCGCGGCGCGGCATTGATCGTTTCCGGCGGCTTTCCGATTTCCGACCTACCGGCATCGGCGCGGTGGCTGGGCGCCGGCTCCATCGGGCCGGTGCCCGCGCCCGTGCTGGTGATGCTGGTGGCCTACCTGCTGTTCCACCTGGTGTTGCGCCACACGCTGTTCGGCCGCGATGTGTACGCCATCGGCGGCAACCCCGAAGCCTCACGACTGGCGGGCATTCCGGTGCCGGCGCGGCTGAACGCGGTGTATGCGCTTTCGGGCGGGCTGGCGGCCCTGGCGGCCATCGTGATGGCCGGCCGGATGAACTCCGGCTTTCCGCTCGCCGGCCAGGGCGCCGAGCTCGACGCCATCGCCGCAGTCATCATTGGCGGCGGCAGCTTCTTCGGCGGAGCCGGCACCGTGGCCGGCACCCTGATCGGCGCGCTCATCATGGCCGTCCTGAGAAACGGCCTCAACCTGCTGAATGTCTCCGCCTACTGGCAAATGGTAGTGGTGGGGCTGGTGATTATCTGGGCCGTGTGGGTGGACGTCATCCGCACTCGACCGAAGCGGTCGAGTGCGAGTTAAGAATTAATAGTTAGAAGTTAAAAGTCGGACCCGGCAGTTCCGGCGCTTACGACCAGAGGCGGTCGTTGGCGCGCTCCTTGTCCCACTCCGGCGTCGGCTCGAAGTAGCCGGGCTCGAGCAGGTGCTGTTTGACGACCTCGTGGTTCAGGTCCACGCCCAGGCCGGGGGCGTCGGGCACCTTCGCGAATCCGCGTTCCACGATCGGCTTGGGAATGCCGGTGACCATGTCCTCCCACCACGGCACATCCACCGAGTGGTTTTCGAGGCTCAGGAAATTCTCGGTGGCCGCGGCGCAGTGCAGGTTGGCCATGAACGAGACGGGCGTGCCGGCAAAATGCATGGCCATGCCCACGCCGCCCTCCATCGCCAGGTCGCCGATCTTCTTGGTTTCGAGGATGCCGCCCGAGGTGGCCAGGTCGGGATGGATCAGGTCCACCGCCTTCTTGTTGACCAGTTCGGCGAACGGCTCCTTCAGAAAAATATCTTCCCCGGTGAGGATGGGCACGTCCACGGCGTCGGTGATCTTCTTGAGCAGCTCGGTCTGCTGCCACGGGATCATGTCTTCCAGCCACGCCATCTGGTACTTTTCGAGGGCCTTGGCCAGGCGGATGCAGCTATTCACGCCGATGTGTCCGAAGTGGTCGGCCGCCAGCGGAACCTCGATGCCGATGATCTCGCGCACCGCGGCGACATATTCGGCCATCATGGAGATCCCCTTGTCGGTGACCTCGATGCCGGTGAACATGTGCTGGACGCGGTTCACGTCCTGCAGCGTCTGGCCGAGCGGCGCGCTGAGCGTGCCCCTGGTTTGGGCGACCAGCCGGATGCCCAGGTCCATCTTGAGGAACGTGAAGCCTTTGTCCAGCCGCGCTTTCATTCGCGTGGCGTAGACCTTGGGGTCCGGAGACATATCGGTGTCGGCATAAAGGCGGATGCGATCGCGGAACTTGCCGCCCAGCATCTGGTAGACCGGGACGCCGTAGGCTTTGCCCGCCAGGTCCCACAGCGCCATTTCCACGCCGCAGACGCCACCGCCCTGCCGCGCGTGATGGCCGAATTGCTTGATCTTGCGGAAAACCTTGTCCACGTTGCAGGGGTTCTCACCGAGCAGGCGGCTCTTCAGCATCAGCGCGTAGGTTTTGCTGGCGCCGTCGCGGACCTCGCCCCAGCCGTAGAGGCCCTGGTTGGTGTCAATGCGGATGAGCGGGCAGGTCATCGGCGCCTTGGCCACCACCGCCACGCGCAGGTCGGTGATCTTCAGGTCCGACGGTTTGGAATTACGATTGACGTTCTGCGGATAGGCTTCGAGGTCCGGCTGAGCGACCATTCCGCCCAGGCCGGCGCCCGCTGCCGCGGCCCCGAAAGATCGCAGAAATGAACGCCGCCCGTAGAGTCTCTCGACCGAAGCTTTTCTGCTCATGGCGCCCTCCAACGTTTGGAATGTAGCACAGGCATTCCTGCCTGTGCCGGTGATTTAGAAGGTGTTCAGAGGGGAATTATTTAGCTTAGCGGCGCAAGCCGCGCGCCTTTTCGCGGACCTGGCGGGCACGCTCCGGGTCGCCCGAGCGCGCGTGCGCTTCGGCCAGCGTATCGAGCGCGGCGGCGTCCTTCCACCCGGTAGCCTCCACCGCCGCGGCGGCCAGTTCCACGGCGCGCGCGGGCTTCTGCAGCGCAGCATCGGTGAGGCCCAGATAGAGCCGCGCCAGGCGAAGCTGCAGGGCGGGGGTCTTGGCGACCTCGATCAGTTTTTCATAAGCGGCGATGGCCTCGCCCGGGCGGCCCATCTGCTCCCAGGTCTGCGCCCGGCCCAGCAAAGCCTCCGGCCGGTCGGGCTCAAGCGACTGCGCCTGCGCGTAATGCGTGAGCGCCTCGTCCCAGCGGCCGGCCTGGCGATAGGCATCGGCCAGAGACACGCGCGCGTTCCAGTCGCGCGCGTCCGCCTCGACGGCGTCGGTGAAGGCGGCAATCGCGGCGGGATAGTCTTTCTTGCGCATGGCCACGGCGCCGAGGGAAAGGTGCGTCTGCGGCACCCAGCGGTTCTTCTCCACCGCGCGCCGGGCTTGCTGCTCGGCTTCGGCGATGCGGCCCTGCCGCAGATAAATGCGGGCCAGCGACAGCTCCAGAAGCGGCTCGGGCGCCATCACCATTTTCTTGTATTCAGTCTCGGCTGCCGCCAGGTCGTCGCTCGCCTCGTGCGCCAGGCCGAGGGCGTAGCGGGCCTCGGCGCCGGCCGGGTCAGCGGCCACCGCCTCGCGGGCCAGCTCGAGCGCCTGCTTCCACTCCCCGCGCCCGATCATCCGTCCCGCCTCCGCCGCTTTCCGGCGCGATTCGGCGCGCACGGCGTCGGAGGCCGGCGCCCCCGGAGCGGAACGCTCCGGGTTGGCGGGCGCCGGCGTCGGAGCCTGCAGAAGCGCACAAAGAAGAAACGCTGTCACCACGAGAATACGTCCATCATAATAGAACGCGCCCGCGGCAGGCTATACGCCTGCCCATTCCAACCATCATGCGCCTTCTTTTATTGTTTGGACTTCTCATGCCAGCCGTGCCCGCCGGCCTCGCCGCCGAGCCTCAGCCGAAGACTCTGGCGGCCTGGGAGAAGTACGTGCGGCTCACCGAGCTGCGCATCGAGCGCGAGCTGCAGCAGGAAACCACCGCCCGCCCGGCGCCCGGCAACGTCCAGATCAGCCGGATGAACACCGAAGATCAGAGCGGCAAGCGCATCACCGCCGACGACGGGCTGATCCATCACTGGAAAGGCGCCATCATCATCCCGGGAACGACCCTCGACGACGTGCTGAAACTGGTGCAGAACTATGACCAGCACCAGCGTTTTTTCCAGGAGGTGGAGAAATCGCGGCTGGTAGGGCGCGAGGGCGACACTTTCCGCATTTTTTATCGCCTCAAGCGCACCAAGGTCATTACCGTGGTGTACAACACCAACCACACGGTGACCTACCGGCGGCACGGGCCGAAGCGCGCGTCGAGCCGCGGCGTCTCCACGCGTATTACCGAACTCGACGATCCCGGCACGGCCTCGGAAAAAGAAAAACCGGCCGGCGACGACAGCGGCTACCTCTGGCGGCTGAACAGCTACTGGCGCTTCGAGGAGCGCGACGGTGGCGTGGTCGTCGAGTGCGAATCCATCAGCCTGAGCCGCGGCATCCCGCTGGGTTTCGCCTGGCTGGTGAAAGGCTTCGTCGAGTCGGTTCCGCGCGAATCACTCGCCAGCACGCTCCACTCTCTCAAGAAAGCCGTCAAGAGCTAGGAATAAGGGCGAGCGCGGAGGCCAGCGCCGCGGGGGCGTCGCCGAAACAGGGGAGCCAGTGCAGGCCGGGCTCGCGGCGAAACCAGGTGATCTGGCGCTTGGCATAGTGGCGGGTGCGCAACTGCGTGCTGGCGATGGCCGCTTCGAGGGTCATCCGGCCCTCCACGACGGCCAGCGCTTCCAGGTAGCCGTGCGATTCAAACGGCTTTGCCGTGCGCGGCACGCCGCCGGCCAGGATCGCGCGCACTTCGTCGAGCAGGCCGCCGTGGAACATGCGCTGGGCGCGGACGTTGATGCGCTCGTAAAGCTCGCGGCGCGGCGGGTCCAGGCCGACCTTGACGGCGCGAAAGCCTTCCAGCCGGCCGTGGCCCCGCGTCTCGCGGAACAGCGCGGACATCGGGCGCCGGGCTTGCACGCACACCTCGATCGCCCGGACCAGCTTAGGCACGTCGCGTTCATGGATACGCGCCGCAGACGCCGGATCCAGGCGCCGCAGGATGCGGTGCAGGTAAGCGGCGGAGCGCACCCGTGCGCGCTGCCGCAGCCGGCGCCGGAGGTCTTCGTCGCGCGCCGGCCCCGGGAATAGCCCTTCGAGCAGCGCGCGCAGATAAAACCCGGCGCCGCCCACCAGGATCGGCAGGCGGCCGCGCCCACGCACTTCTTCCAACACCTCGCGCGCCCGGCGCGCATATTCCCCGGCCGTGAAAGTCTCGCGCGGGTCGAGCACGTCCAGCAGGTGGTGTGGCGCGCGGCTTCGCTCCTCCGGCGGCGGTTTCGCCGTCCCGATGTCGAAGCAGCGATAGAGCTGCAAGGAGTCGCAGTTGATGATTTCCCCGCAGCGCTCCGCGGCGAGTGAAAGCGCCAGGCTCGACTTGCCCGACGCCGTCGGCCCGACGATGGCCACCAGAGGATGCACATTCACCAGCCGAAGGCTTCGCGCAGGTAGCGCGCCCACATCAGCAGGACCAGCAGGAAGAACAGCAGCACGATGCCCACGGCCTGTGCGCGAGGAATCTTCATCGTGCGTCCCTGCGTTAATTAATGAGTCTCGCGAAATAGGGTGACAGCATGCATTGTGGGGCGGGCCTCCTGACCCGCGCCGGGCGATCCTCGTCCGGCGCCGAAAGCCGGCCACAGGCCGGCTGCGGACCAGGAGGTCCGCCCCACAGGTG
>JBKKAI010000455.1:0-2557 GCA_046714815.1 Terriglobia bacterium
GTTCTGAGCGAAACCGGGGGTGCTGGCATCCACGTCATTGGCGGTGGCGCCGACGATACGGTCGAAGAAGATCCCGTAGTTGCCCCGCACGGTCGTTTTGCCGGTGGCGAACGGGTCCCAGGAGAAGCCGAATCGCGGCGCGAAATTGTTCCAGTCGTTATTGAACCATTTCACTCCACGTTGAACGGTCAGGTCGGCAATCTGGCTCACGGAATTGATAAGGCCCACCTTGTCCAGCGCCCCCTGCAGGTCCTGGTCCTCAAACGGCACGCTGAAAAACTCCCAGCGCAAACCAAAGTTAAAGGTCAGGTTCGGCCGCACCTTCCAGTCATCCTGAAGAAAGAAGGAGTGATCGCGGAACCTGGAGTTGCGCATCCGCGGAGTGCCCGCGGACTGGAAGGTCTCGAGGTCGCTATAAAAGGTTTGAGACACCTGGTTCATGCGCCCCAGCAGCTCGTGATAGTGGAGCTCGAAACGCTGCCGGTCGGCGGAAGAGATCGCTGCGCCGGTGGGTCCGATGGTGGTCGGAACGGTGTTGCCATTCGCGCGGGCAAACGTCACGTTGGGATAGATGTTGGCGTCGTTGGAGCTGAACTGCAACGTCCAGCGCGCGTTATAACCCGCCTTGAACGTGTGTGGCCCACGCACGAAGCTCAGGTTTTCGGTGAGCTCATCCACCGGTGAGTTGCGCTCCGAGGAAAAGGCAGGGTTCTGCGGATCGGTGAAGGTATTGGACTGCAGCATGGCCTCGGGCAGGCGAGCCGGGCGGTTGAAATTGGTGGCCGCGTGTTTATGGCCGAAGCGGAACTCATTGACCACCCATGGGCTGAGAGTCCAGTCCGAGCCGAAAGAAAAGCCCCACCGCCGGTTCACTTGGGTTCCGTGGATTTGGCCCGGGTAACGCGCGTCGGCATTGTTCAGAGCGTCGATCGAATTCTGTTTCTGGAAGCTGTGGCGATAGAAGATGCGATGGCTGCTCCACAGGTTGTGGTCGGCGCGAATCGTAAAGGTGTTTTCGCCGCTGTTGGCCGGGTTGTTGAAACGGAACCCGGCGGTGTTTAACCCGTCGCCCACGTCCAGATTGTTGGGAGCGGGCAGCATCCTCAGGATTTCCGCCATCTTTGGATCAATGCCGCGGCGGCGGGGATCGTTCTGGACGATATTGAACTGCTGGACCGCGGAACTGCCGGGCGCGGGCCAGCGGTAGATGCCGGCCTTCATTTCCGGGGTGAGCACGGTGCGGTTGCGGACCCGTTCCTGCCGTGTCCGCCGGCCCTGGTAGTTGCCGAAGATAAACGTCTTCTCGCGGCGCAGGGGGCCGCCCAGCGAGGCGCCGAAAATGTTCTGGATGAACTTGGGCCGGCCGCTTCCCGAGGAGTTGTTGAAAAAGTCGTTGGCATGCAGCTTGTCGTTGCGCAGGTAGTCGTAAGCGTTGCCCGACCAGGCGTTGCTTCCCGAGCGCGTGATCAGCTCCACTTGCGCGCCGGCGTTGCGCCCGTACTCCGCCTTGCCGCCGCTGGTGACAATGCGGAACTCGGCCACCGTGTCGGTGTTGTTGGATGTTTGTGACAGCCCCAGACGAGGCAGCACGGCGTCATTCACGTCAATGCCGTCCAGCTTGGTGTTGTTGCTCCCCTGGCGCAACCCGTTGACCCGCGAGAAGCTCACGTCGCCGGGATCAATCTGAACGCCGGGCTGATAGATGGCCAGCGTCAGCGGAGTGCGCCCCAGTTGCGGCAGCACGTCTATGTCGCGGAGGCTCACCACGCGGCCGTTGTGGGACTCGGTCGTCTGCAAACGCTCCAGGTTGGCCTGCACCGTCACACTCTCGGCGATCTGGCCGACCTCCATCCGCAGGTTTTCGGATACCGCCGCGCCCACGCTCAGCACCAGGCTGGTGTGGACGGTTCTGCGAAAGCCCGCCGCCTCCACCGCCAGCGTGTACTCGCCTGGCGGCAACGAGGGAAAGTGATAGAGGCCGGCCTCGTTGCTCTTGGTTTCGGCGCGCACCTGGGTTCGATTGTTAAGCGCCGTGACCCTGGCGCCGGGAATGACGGCGCCGCTGGCGTCCTGCACTATACCTTCAAGACGCGATGTCGCCACCTGCGCGGGAGCGTGCAGACACACCATCGCACAGAGAAGGATGGCTGAAAAAAGGCGCATCACACAACCTCCAGAGAAGTCTCTGTTTTGCTGATCCGATTCCCCAAACTAGACAACCTTGACCCGATGGCCAGAGTTTACCACAGCATCGCGAGGCGGCACGGCGAAAGCCAGCCGGCAGTCGGCAGGCTTAAAGCAGGCGATGGGCGCCGGCCGCAACGCAAGAATACGGGGATGATATAATCCGGCTTGAGGAGACGGATGAGCCAGGTAACGGAACGGCAGGTGATGGAGGCGCTCGGGCGGGTGCGCGAGCCGGAGCACAAGAAAGACATCGTAAGCGTGCGGATGGTGCGCAGCCTTACGGTGAATGAGGGCTCGGTCTTCGTCACGCTGATGGCGCCCGGCCCTGGTTATCCGCACAAGGCGGAAATCGAGAAGAGCGCCCATGCCG
>JBKKAI010000456.1:0-4922 GCA_046714815.1 Terriglobia bacterium
CGCGGCGCGCGCGGCCAACCCTCGCGCCAAACTGCCTGTTTTCCGCCTGATAATAACAGGCGGAACAGGCTGGAGGAGCCGCAATCTATGAGCCATCAATCAGGGGCCAGCCTCAGCCGAACCGCTCGGCGCACTGTGCTACTTTAGCCCGAAGCTGTTGATGACGGCGCCGAGCTCGCGGCGGTCGGCGCCGGTGGGCGGAAGGAAGCGGTCCACCTGAAAAGTCACTTTCAACGGCTGGCCGGTGGCCGGCGTGGCGGTTAGCGGCCGGCTGATGGTGTAGGCGCCGGGACGCGGGTAGGTTTCGCGGGTGAACGGCGCGCCTCCGATCAGGACCGCGACGGTGACCGGCCCGCCCACCTTCTGCATGTGGCCGTCGGGAAAGAACAGTCGTGCCTCAAACATAGCCGGCGTCTGCTTCGGCGGCGGCAGAACGGCCTGTGCTTCACGGCCCATCCAGCGCCAGCCACCGTCCTCGATCGCGTGCCAGCCGGAGAGCAATTGCGGCCGCGCACGGAGGTCGGCGGTGTGGACGTAAGGGAATTCGGGCTTGACGCTTTCCGTGGGTGTGGGTTGCGCTGCCGCGTCTTCCTTCGACGGCCCGCCGGGCACGCGGGCGGCATCGCCGGCGCTGGGGATGCCACTCGGGCGGCAGCCGGCGGCGGCCAGCAGCGCACCGGACAACAACAGCGGCACGGCGGCTCTCATCTTCATCCCGAGATTGTACAACGCGGGCCTGATCAGAACGCCACCAGGTGTCCCCAGCCAGCGCGTACGGCCGCGGGCGCGCTTACGGAAAGCAGGACCTCGCTCCGCCCGTCTATGGGCAGGTTATGGACTTCCCACAGGTCTCCGTTGACCACGACGGACTGCTGCAGAACCACCCGGCCGGAAGCCTCTGCAACGGTAAAGCTGGCCGGTCCCGCGCCACGCGCAAACAGCGCCACCCTCAGACGCTTCCAGGAGGAATCGAGCGGCAGGCGGATCGTGGTGCCCGGCGTTGGAAGGTAGACGAGCCGCCCGTCGAACTGCGTTGGCAGCCACGGAGCGTCCAGCGCAAGAAAGGGCGAAGTCCGCCAGTACGTGATGCGGTCCAGCGGCCGGCGCGAGAACGAGAACGGCAGCAGCCCGAAGGTCACGCTGGAGTGGCCGCTGTGGGCGAAGCGGTCCACCAGGCGTACAGGCGAGCGCACGACGAGGTCAACGGCCTCGATGGGAACGGCGACGGCTTCGGCCGGGCTGTCATAAGTGCCGGCCAGGGAAAGCTCGGAAGAAACGATCCACTCGCCCGGCGCCGGGCGGCTTGTGCTGGTCAGCGCGCGCCCGCCCTTTTCCACCATGTGGTAGCGAAATCCCCACTCGCCGTTGACCAGAAACGTCCGGCCGGGCGGCGGAGCAACGGCGGCATAGACGCGCGAGAACTCGTAGGCGGCGAATGAAAGGTTCAGGCCGGCGAAAGCGCTCAGCGTCAGCGCCAAGGCGAGCAGCCGCGGACGATTCTCCGCCTGGCGCACGAACAACACGATCATCGGCGCAGCCAGCGGAAGCAGGTAGCGCGCCGCACCGGCGAAGAAAGCCACTGCGGCAAATGCGAAGTATGCCAAACACCACCAGGCCAGAAACGGCTGCGGGCGGCGAGCGTCCCACAGCCACAGGAGCGCGTTCAAGCCCAGGGCGACGAATACCGCCAGCAGCGCCCGCTCCCACCAGGGATAGTCCGCAACGGCAACGGCAGTCACCATGCCCGCCAAAACCGAAACCAGCGGCATCGGCCACCGTGGTCGAAAAGCGGGCGTGGCCAACAAGGGAAACAATACGAGCACTCCCAGGTGTTCAACCAACGCGACGGCGCCGGCCGCCCGCAGTCCGAGCCGCCCGTAGGCTTCGCCGGTCGCATAGCCGAACAGCACGGCCAGCGGCAGCCGCCCGGTGAGGACCAGCTGCAAAACCTGCCAGGCCCCCAACAACAGAAAAGGGGCGATGGCCGCCGCCCAGGCGGCGCGCGGCGGCCGGACGCGGCGCACGGCGTACTCGAGCAGCAGTATCGGCCCCAGCGCCAGGGCCTGGAGAGCGGTGAAGCCCGCCAGCGACAGGAGCACCCCGGCAGGCGTAAATCTTCGAGCCAGGAAAAACGCCGCGCCTGCCAACTGCAGTGCGAGGGCAGGGGCCTCGGCGCCCGCCATTGTGTTCGTATTGACCTGGACGAGTGGAGATGCGGCCACCAGCAGCGCGGCCCACAAAGGCTGCGTGGTGAAGCGCGCGGCCAGCGCGTAGGCCGCGAAGGCGGCGGCCAACGGAAAGACCAGGTATGCCGCGTGAAAAAAGACGGCCGACACCTTCCCGCGCAGCGCCCATAAACCCGCCAGCAGGTAGGCGTTCAGCGGCGGGTGCGGGTGGCCGGAGACGTCCACTTCCCGGCCCTGGAAAACGTAGCGAAAATTCAGGGGCGTGAGCGGCTGGCGAAAAACATTGCCCGCCATGTCCAAGTAATTGACCTCGTCCCCCTGGACCGGCTGCCACAGAAAAGGAGTGTGCAAAAACAAGGTGAATGCGCCGAGCAGGAGCAACTGCTTTATGGGGAGTGCCGAGCCATTCGAGGCGGTGCGGATGCCGGACACGCACGCCAGTGTAGCAAATACGGAATGAAGGCCCGGACGACTTTGGACTTTGAATCGAGATCGGGCTAACATGGGACGCGATGCTGATCCCCATGGTGGTGGAGCAAACGGCCCGCGGCGAGCGGGCTTTTGACATCTACTCGCGGCTGCTGCGGGAGAACATCATTTTCCTGGGCACGCCGATTGACGATGATGTCGCCAACAACATCATCGCGCAGATGCTGTTCCTGGCTGCCGAGGACCCGCAGAAGGACATCTCGCTGTACATCAACAGCCCGGGCGGCTCGATTACCGCCGGCATGGCCATCTACCACACCATGCAGTTTGTGCCCAACGATGTCAGCACCATCTGCCTGGGACAGGCCGGCAGCATGGGCGCAATCCTGCTGGCCGCCGGCGCGCACGGCAAGCGCTATGCCCTGCCGCGCTCGCGCGTGCTGCTGCACCAGCCCTCGATGTACGGCCTGTCGGGGCAGGCCACCGAGATTGATATCTACGCGCGAGAGATCCTGCGGATGCGCGAGCAGCTCAACCGCATCCTTTCGCAACATACCGGGCAGGATCTGGAAAAAATGGAGCGGGACATCGAGCGCGACTTTATCCTCGACTCCACCCAGGCGGTCGCCTACGGCGTGGTTGACGAAGTGCTGGAGCGGCGGCTGGCGCCGGCAGGCGTTAAGCAGATGTAGCACAGGCATTCCTGCCTGTGCCTTGTTTTCAATGCCTGTGCTACATCTTGTGGGAGTTGCTGCTTTCGCTGGACACCAGGAAGTTGAACAGCGCCAGAACCTGCTTGCGGAACTCGTACACGCGGCGGGCGGTGTCGCGGAACCCGGGGTCGAGCGCCTCGCGAGAGCGCAGCCACTTGGTCAGCACCTCGGCCGGGACGTCAATATTCTGGCGCAACTCGTCGGCGGGGTGGCCGCGCAGGAACAGGCCGAAGAAAAAGGCTGCTTCGCGCTGCGGGGATGGTAGCTCGTTATCGGTCATTGCCGCCGGTCCGTGGCTCGATAGGCCCTCAAAGCCCGGAACATTATCACAGGTTTTTGCGGGCCGCCAAGAAGAATCGCGGCCGGAGCTGCGGCCGCGCGGCCTGCCGGCGAGCCCGGCGCGGGGGCCGGCGCCGAGGCGCCCTTACCACAATCATACCGGCGTCTGACGTGAAATCCCATGCCCGCCTGCCGCCGACTTCAATAGAATCCGACAGCGATAGAATCCGACTTGGATAGCCTATGGAGCTGCAGCGCCGACTGGTCCATGCCGTCCTGACCCTGGCCATCGTGGTGATCGTGGCCACCACCGGCTACAAGCTTTTGGGACGCGATGTGTCCTGGCTCGACGCCGTGTACATGACTATCGTAACCCTTTCCAGCGTGGGTTACGGCGAAATCGTGGACACCAGTCACAACCCCTTGCTGCGGGCCTTTAACCTGCTGGTGCTGACTTTCGGCATCGGCCTGATGCTCTACGTCTTCTCCATCAGCACGGCGTTTGTTGTGGAAGGCGAGCTGAAAAACTTCTTCTGGAGGCGAAAGATGCAGAAGCGGATCGAGGAGTTCCGCGGGCATATCATCGTCTGCGGCGCCGGCGAAACGGGCATGCACGTGGTCGAAGAGCTCGTCAAGGCCGGGCGCGACGTAGTGGTCGTGGACAAGGAGCGGCACCGCCTGGAAAAGTACCAGGTGTTCCCCGGCGTGCCGTTGATCGAGGGCGACGCCACCGAAGAAGACGTTCTCGAGCAGGCCGGCCTGCCGCGGGCCGGCGGAGTGATCGCCGTGCTGCCCAACGACAAGGACAACCTGGTGGTGACCATTACCGTGCGGCTCAAGCATCCCACCATCCGCATCGTCTCACGCACCATCGAGCAGAAGATGAGCGACAAGATCCTGCGGGCCGGCGCCAACACCACCGTCACTCCCACGTTCATCGGCGGCATCCGCATGGCCTCGGAGATGATCCGCCCGCACGTGGTCAACTTCCTCGACCTGATGCTGAAGGAGCGCTCGAAGACGCTGCGCATCGAGGAGATACAGGTGCCGTTTCACTCCCACT
Source organism: Terriglobia bacterium (assembly GCA_046714815.1). GTDB lineage: Bacteria > Acidobacteriota > Terriglobia > JAJPHL01 > JAPKYU01 > JBKKAI01. The sequence continues at coordinate 4,671 of JBKKAI010000456.1, forward strand.
GGGTGGGGATGGAGCTGGGCAGCATCAGCCTGCGGGAAAAGTACAACCTGAGCTGCCTGGCCCTGCGCCACACCACGGATGAAACCTTCCGCTACAACCCCCACGACAGCGAAGTGGTCAAGGGCAACAGTGTGCTGGTGGTGATGGGGGACGTGGAGCACGTGCGCGGCGCGCGGCAGGCGGCCGAAGCCGCCCGCCACCACCATCGCCGCTAGCCCCAAATACCGTGCGCGATCCTGGGAGCGCGGGCGT
>JBKKAI010000457.1:0-3071 GCA_046714815.1 Terriglobia bacterium
CTCCCGCCGGCGCCACCGGCGAGCGGGAGTCGGGCCACGGCGCGCCCATCTTGATCCACGCCGTCAAATCGGCGATCTGTTCGTCTTTGAGCTTGCCGGTGGGCGGCATCTTGAGCTTTTCCCCGTAGCCCACCACCTCGAGGATGCGGCTTTTCGCCGGATTGTCTTTGGAGAAGATGGGACCGCTGGTTGCGCCGCGGTAAAAGCCCTCGGCGCTGGACAGGTCGAGGCCGCCCATCTTCACCGCGCCGATGTGGCACGAGCCGCACTGGACGGCGAACAGCGGCCGGATCTTCTTCTCAAAGAAGTCGGTTTCGGGCGCCTGCGCGGAGAGGCTGGCCGCCGACACCGGCACCGACAGCAAAGTCAGAAAAGTCAGAAGCCGCATTTGTTCTCGAAGAATTATACCTTAGCCGGCTGCTGAAGAAACGGCACAGGCTCGCCGCGGCTACTGCAGTTTTCCGCGGCCGGCGACGCGGTAGCAGCCCACCACGTCGTCGCCGCGATGCGCGTAAACGTTCTCGTGCAGGTGCATGCAGGCGCAGGCGTGGTTCATCACGACGCGCAGCCGGTCACCGACGCGGATGCTGCCGCGGCCCTCCGGAGCCGAGACATGTCCGTGTTCCTCCGACAGGCCGGTCAGCAGCAGGTCGGGCCGGCCGGGAATCTCGCCGTAGCCGCGATCCGGCCCGGCCATGTGGCGATCGCTCGAAAAGGTCTTCGAGCCGCCGTCCACGATGATCTGCCGGTCCACGGCGGCGCTGACCACGGTTACCAGCACCGACAGCGCGCAGTCATCCGGCTCGGCGGCCTTCAGATGCACAGTATTACGGTCGTTGAAGATGTATGTGCCGGCGCGGATTTCGGTGAGGCGCGGCATCAGGTGGCTGTTATAACGCGTGGGCGTGGAGCCGCCGCTCATAATCTCGCAGGGGATCCCCTGAGCTTCGAGCGCGGCCACCGCCCGCTCCACAACTTCGTTCTGCTCAGCCAGCGCTTCGGGTTGGCACGCCGGCTCGATGTGCAGGTGGCCGGGATAGAACAGGAGGCCGGCGAAGCGCAGGCCAGGCAGCGCGGCCACGGCGCGCGCCAGCTTCACCAGTTCCGGCGCGCCGTCCCCGGTGACCGGCACGCCGCAGCGATGGAAGCCGGTGTCAATTTCCACCAGGATGTCGAGCATTACGCCTGCGGCATGCGCCGCGGCCGACAGCGTGTCGGCCGATTCGCGCGAGTCAAGCGCGACGGTGATGGAGCATGAGCGCGCCAGCGACGCCACCCGCTCGGCCTTGTCGGCGCCCAGCACCGGGTAGGCGATCAGGATGCTCTCGATGCCGCCCTCGGCCATCACCTCGGCCTCGCCTACCTTGGCAACGGTAACGCCCCAGGCGCCGCGCTCCATCTGCATCCGCGCCAGCTCGGGCAGCTTGTGCGTTTTGGTATGCGGACGCAGCCGCAGTTTGTGCTGCCGGCAGTAATCGGCCAGACTGGTGACGTTGCGCTCCACGCGGTCCAGGTCCATCAGCAGCGCCGGCGTATCGAGCTCGTGAATTTTCATGGCCGGTGCGCGCCGATATAGGCAACGGCGTCAATCTCCACTTTGATGCCGGGCAGGGAAGCGCCCACCGTGGTGCGCGCCGGCGGGTTCGGGCCGAAGAACTCGCGGTAGACCTCGTTCATCGCCGCGAAATCGCCGATGTCGCCGAGAAAAACGCCGCAGCGCACCACGTCCTGAATGCCGGCGCCCGCGGCCTCGAGGATCGCGCGAATATTGCTGAGCACCAGCCGGGTCTGCTCGCGCACGTCGCCGGGCACCACCTGGCCCTGCGGGTTAAGCGGGCCCTGGCCGCTTACGTAGACAAAGTCACCCGCCTTGATGGCCTGCGAATAATGGGCGGCCGGCCGCGGGGCCTTGTCGGTGCTGACGATGGATTTCATTCAACCCCCCAGTTCAAGGATCAATGTTTCGTTGAACCTTGAACTGTAGCACAGTGATAAAGAACGAGCGCGGCGCCGCCCAGGACGCCCGCCGTCTGCGGGATGCGGCTGACGAGCGGCGCATCGGCCGCCGAGAGCAGGTGGCGCGACCAGGGCTGGACGATGGCGCGGAATTTTTCGGCGGCGCGCGGCAGCAGCAGGTCGCTCGATTCGTCGAGGACGTTGCCGCCCAGCACAATACGCTCCGGCTGGTAAAGCGCGCAGAACGAAGCCAGGCCCATCGCCAGCATGTCGGCGGCATGGTCCACCAATAAACGCGCCGCGCTGTTTCCCTTGCGGGCGGCGTCGAAGATATCGCGCGGGCGCAGCGGGCCGTCCTTGGCCGTCAGCCCGATGGCCGCGGCCTGTTCGAGAAGCGCCCAGCCGGCGACGTGCGCCTCGAGGCAGCCGCGCGCCCCGCAGCGGCACAGGCGCCCGCCCGGCTCGACCAGCACGTGGCCGGGATCGCCCAGACACCCGCGCGCCACCCGCAGCAGCCGGCCGCCTTGCACCACGGCGGCGCCGATGCCGGTTCCGAGCGCGACCACCAGCAGGTTTCCGGCAACGTTGTGGCCGCCGAAGTGGTATTCGCCGAGCGCCACCGCGTTCAGGTCGTTTTCCATAAGCGCCGGCAGAGCGGTGAGGCGGCTCACTTCGCCGCGCAGGTCCACGCCGTTTAACCGCGGAAGATTGCTGGCTGAGTCCACGCGCCCCTGCTCATCCTGGAGTCCGGGCATCCCGATCCCCACGCCTTCGGCACGGGCCCCGGCCTGCCGCGCGGCGCCGAGCGCCTGGTCGAGCAACTGCCGGAATCGGTCGAGCACGATTTCGCGCGGCGTTTCGAATCCCGTGGGCAGCGCCGACGACGAAAGGATCTCGCCGTCATCGCGCACCAGCGCCACCCGCGCGCTGCTGCCGCCCACATCCATCCCCACCGCAAAACGCATCCCCCGATTCTAACCTCAGAACTCCTATAGCAGCGCCGGCTGGAAAGGCGCTTTCCGTTAACCCGACTCGGATTAACCCGGCAAGGCGAGGAAACCAGCCCGGCAGTTGTGGGGCGGGCCTCTTGGCCCGCAGCCGGCCTCCAGGCCGGC
>JBKKAI010000458.1:0-3425 GCA_046714815.1 Terriglobia bacterium
CTCCGCGCTCACCTTCCGCAACGCCGCGCCGGCCCAGACTGTCCAGGGGACGATCCGCGGCGCAGTGACCGACGGGGCCCTTCGGCCGCTGGCCGATGCGCGGGTGACCCTGGTGCACCAGGCGACCAATCGCAGCCGCGCAGTCACCAGCGACGGGCGGGGTGAATTCGCCGTCTTCGAGCTGCCGCCGGGCGCTTATCGCCTGGAAGCGGAGCTCACCGGATACCGGAAGCACGTCCGCGCGCTGGAGCTGCAGGTGAACCAGGAAGTGCGCGTCGAAGTGCCGATGGCGGCCGGCAACATCACCGAGTCAGTGGTCGTGACGGCGACGCCGGTGCTGCTGCGGACCGAATCGGCCGCGCTCGGCACGGTGATCGAGAACCGGCTGATTACCGGCCTGCCGCTCGACGGCCGCAATTTCTACGAGCTGACGCTGCTGGCGCCGGGGGCGGCGCCGGCCGCCCAAGGCTCGGCGGCGGCGATCCGCGGCAACCGTTCCGTCAGCATTAACGGCGCGCGCGAGGACTCCAACAATTACCTTCTCGACGGAGTCTACAGCGGCGACGCGGTGCTCAACGCTTCCGGTATTCGACTGCCGGTGGACGCGGTGCGCGAGTTCGAGGTGCTGGCCAGCACCTACGACGCCTCGTTCGGGCGCCAGGGCGGCGGCCAGATCAACGTGGTTACGCAATCCGGCGCCAATCAATGGCACGGCAGCCTCTATGAGTTTCTTCGAAACGACAAGCTGGACGCCCGGAATTTCTTCGCGCCTTTGCGGGAAAAGAACCAGCGCAACCAGTTCGGCGGCTCGCTGGGCGGGCCCATCGTGCGCGACCGCACTTTCTTCTTTGCCGACTATGAAGGGCTGCGGCTGCGCGAGGGCGTCACGCGCATCTCCAACGTGCCGACTTTGGCCGAGCGCGCGGGTGATTTCTCGTCGAGCGCGCTGCCGCCGCTGAACCCGCTGACCCGCCAGCCCTTTCCCGGCGCGCGCATTCCTGAGGCCTTCCAACACCCGGTGGGCCGGGCCATCGCCGCGCTCTATCCGGCGCCGAACCGCGCTCTGCCGGGGCAGAATTTCATCGCCTCGGCCGCGCGGCGCGACAGGAGTGACCAGTTCGATGCGCGCCTGGATCACGCCCTGGGCCGGTCGGATGATCTTTCCTTCCGCTACAGCTTCGCCGATGCGGATCTTTACGAGCCGTTCTCCGGGCCGACGTTCTCCCAGCTCCCCGGATTTGGCACGGACATCCCGCGCCGGCTGCAGAACATGATGTTGAGCGAGACGCACACCTTTTCGCCGGTCTTCCTCAACCAGTTGCGGCTGGGCTTCAACCGCGTCGCCCGCAGCGCCTTCCACCAGAACATGGAGCACAGCGTGAACTGCGCCGTGGGCCTGCCTGAGCTTTCTTCGAAATCGCGCGATTTCGGCCTGAGCCTGATCAACGTGAGCGGCTTCTCGCCGCTCGGCGACGAATCGAACAACCCACAGGACAGCGCCACCAACAGCTATCAGCTCGTGGACCATGCCACCTGGTCGCGCGGACGCCACCTGGTACGATTCGGCGCCGACCTGCTCGCGGTGCAACAGAATGCCTTCCGCGACGTGCAGTCGCGCGGCTTTCTGACTTTCCTCGGCGTCTTTACGGGACAACCGCTGGCCGACCTGCTGCTCGGTTTTCCCACCGTAACCGGCGGCGCGCGGCTCGATAACCACCAGCACCTGAGGACCGAGGGCTATCACTTCTTTGTCCAGGACAGTTTTCGCATCCGGCCGAACCTGGTGCTCTCGGCCGGCCTGCGCTACGAATACAACTCGCCGCCGGTGGACACCGAAGACCGCGCCAACATTTACGATGCGTCGCGGCGGGCGATCGTGCCGGTGGGCGAAGGCGGCGTCCCGCGCAGCGGCTACCACAGCGATCGGAACAACTTCGCGCCGCGCATCGGCCTCGCCTGGACCCCGGGCGGAAAGGATACGGTGCTGCGCGCCGGGTACGGGCTGTTCTATGACCAGTCGGCGCTGGCGCCCGGCGAGGGCCTCTACTTCAACGCCCCGTTCTTCGACTTCAAGCTTTACTTCACCGTGCCCGAGGCCAACTTCTTCCTGTCGCTGACCGATCCGTTCCCGCGGCAGTTCCCGTTCGCGCTGCCGTCTTCGGCCCTGGCCTTCCAGCGCGACCTGCGCACGCCCTACCTCCAGCACTGGAACTTCAGCGTGCAACAGCAGCTCGGAAGGGGCCGCGTGGTGGAGGTGGCCTATGTCGGCTCGAAGGGCACCAAGCTGATCACCGCGCGCGACATCAACCAGCCGCGGCCCAGCCCGGCGTTGTTCAACCCGCGTCCGGTGCCGCAGTTCGACGACATCAGCCTGATCGAGTCCCGCAGCAATTCCAGCTACAACAGCCTTCAGGCGCGCTTTCAGCAGCGCCTCAGCGGCGGGCTTTCGGTGCTTTCGGCCTACACCTGGTCGAAGTCCATTGATGATGCGTCCAACTTTTTCTCGAGCGCCGGCGACCCGAACTTTCCCCAGGACAGCATGAACGTCCGCGCCGAGCGCGCTCGCTCGAACTTCGACTCGCCGCACCGGCTCTCGCTCAGCTACTCCTACGACCTGCCGGTGGCGCGGAAGAGCCGCTGGCTGGGCGGCTGGCAGACTCACGGCATTTGGACGTTCCAGAGCGGGCGGCCCTTCACCGTAGCGCTCGATCCCAATGACGACAACAGCAATACCGGCCGCTCCATCCTGGGCTTCGGCGCCAACGACCGGCCGAACATCGCCGGCAACCCCAGTCTGTCGGAGCGCCGTCCGGAGCGCTGGTTCAACACGGCTGCGTTCGTCCGGCCGCCGCGCGGAAGTTTCGGTAACGCCGGCCGCAACATCCTGGACGGCCCCGGCTTCCAGTCCGCCAACATTTCGCTGGTGAAAAACACCGGATTCGGCGAGAACCTCAACTTGCAGTTCCGTGCCGAGGTCTTCAATCTTTTCAACCGCGTAAACTTCAACCTGCCGGATATCTTCGTGGGCAACCCGGCGTTCGGGCGGATTCTTTCGGCGGACAATCCGCGGCGGATCCAGTTCGGGTTGAAGCTGTTGTTCTAATGCCGGAGGAGACGATAATGCGACGGCGCCGATTTCTGCTCACAGCCGCTGCCGGGGTCGCCGGCGCGCTGCGGCACGCACACGCGCAGGCGCCCGCGCCCGGCACGGGCCGCTTCTGCAAAGAAACCCATACTTTCAAGACCGCCGGCGATTGCGCCATCGAGGCCGACGTGTATACCGCGCCCGGCGCCGGGCGGCGCCCGGTGATCGTATGGATCCACGGCGGCGCGCTGATCATGGGCCACCGCCGCAGTATTCATCCCGAGCAGATGGAGGCTTACGTCGGCGCCGGGTATACGGTGGTGTCCATTGACTACCGGCT
>JBKKAI010000459.1:0-3726 GCA_046714815.1 Terriglobia bacterium
TGCACCTCTACGGCAAGACGCTCGAGGACCTGCCGGACAGGATCGGTTTTCCGTCCAGCCACGGCGGCAAAGTGACGCGGTTCATGGCCAAGCCAGAGATTTACTGCACGCGCATCGAGGCCCTTGAACTGCGCGCGCTGATTTCGGCGGGCGGTGAGCTCGCGATCCTGGACGTGTGCGAGGAAGGCGTGCATGCGCGCGGCCACCTGTTCCTCGCCACTTCCGCGCCGCTGTCGCAGCTTGAGCTGCGCATCCGGCGGCTGGTGCCGCGCCGCGCCACGCGCATCGTCCTGGTGGATGACGACGAAACCCTCGCGCAGCGTGCGGCGCGCGTCCTGCGGCGCCTGGGTTACCGCGACTTGCACGTCCTGGCGGGCGGCAACGCCGCCTGGAAAGCGGCCGGCATGGAGTTGTACTCCGGGGTGCATGTGCCCTCCAAGGCCTTTGGCGAGCATGTCGAGCACCGCGACAACACGCCGCGCATTGCCGCCGCCGAGCTCAAGGCGAAGCTTGAGGCCGGCGAAGACCTGGTGGTGCTCGATTCGCGCCCCATGAAGGAATACAGCGTCATGAGCATCCCCGGGGCGCTCGACTGCCCGGGCGCCGAACTCGTCTACCGCGTGCACCAGGCGGCACCGAACCCGCAGTCGCTAGTGGTGGTCAACTGCGCCGGGCGCACGCGCTCGATCATCGGCGCGCAATCGCTGATCAACGCCGGCATCCCGAACAAGGTGGTGGCGCTCAAGAATGGCACCATGGGCTGGCACCTCGCGGGCCTGGAACTGGAACACGGCCAAACGCGAATGGCGCAGGCGCCTTCGGGAAACGCGCTGGAGAAAGCAAAAAAATCCGTGGCCAAAGTGGCGGAACGCTTCTCGATTCGTTCCCTGTCTTTAAAGGAACTGGAAAAGCTGAAAGGCGAAACCGGTCGAACCCTCTACATCTTTGACGTCCGTTCCCCCGAAGAGTACGCGGCAGGCCACCTGCCCGGCTCGGTGTCGGCGCCCGGCGGCCAACTGGTGCAGGCGACGGATAATTATTGCGCCGTGCACGGTGCGCGCATCGCGCTCGTCGACGACCACGGGGTGCGCGCCGCGCTGACCGCTTCCTGGCTGCTGCAAATGGGCTGGGCGGATGTTTTCGTCGTCGAGGGTGGCGCTTTTGAAGCAAATGCATCCGAATTGGCCCCCGAGGCACCGCCCTGCCCGGTGCTTTCGCCTCGCGAGCTGGCGAAGCAAGCCGATGCGCTAATTCTCGATTTTGGCACCAGCCTCCAGTACCGCGACGGCCACATCCCGGGCGCAGCTTTCGCGATCCGCTCCCGGCTCGCCAGTCACGTCCAGGATTTCGGCTCAAAGCCCCTTGTGTGTACGTCGCCGGACGGCCTCCTCGCGCGCTTTGCCGCCGCGGATCTTGGGGCGCTGCTCGGGCGCGACGTACATGCCCTGGAAGGCGGAACAGCGGCCTGGCGCGCGGCCGGACTGCCGCTGGAGCGCGGCGCACCGCGCATGCTGGAGCCGCCGGAGGACGTTTATTACAAGCCCTACGATCACGCGGCGCAGATCGAAGCGGCGATGCAGGATTATCTGCAGTGGGAAGTGGCGCTGCTGGAGCAGATCCGCCGCGATCCGGACTGCCGCTTCCGGGATTTTCCCTAGCGCCCTATAGTGCGGTGCAGCTCCGCCAGCGGCACGATGCGGCCGTGCAGCGGCAGGATGCGGTCCACCGCGAGCTTCAGGCGTTCGATGTTCTGCGCCAGGTTGACGTTATTGGCGTTGGGCGGTGATGGGGGCGCGGCGTTCGGCGCGAGCGGCGTGTACGCGTCCGCCTCTATCAGGAGTCTTTCCTTCGGCAGGTAGACCATCAGGAAAGGCACCGCGTGGATGCTGTCCTTGATGTGATGGATTTCGACAGTGCGCGCGCCGTCGCTGAGCACCATCTTTTCCCCCGCGCCGACGACCTTCGCCTTTTTGCCTGACTTCGCGAGCAGATCCGGGCTGACGCGGTTCGGGTTGGCGAACGCCTTCTCGAAATACGCCCTGGACGCCGGGTGGGTGATGATGGTCGCGCCTTCGGCCGCGGCCGTGCGCAGGCCGCCGGCGTGGTCAAACTGGAAGTGCGAGTTGACGACGCTGCGGATCGGCTTGCCCGGAATGAGCTTCTTCACCGCTTCGAGCATCGGCGCCGTGCGTCCGTCGTAGAGAGGCGCCTCGACCACGATCACATGGTCTTTCATCTCGTTCGCGACGCTGTGGTGCGAGCGGCCCGCCATGTACCAGACGCCCTCGGCGGCCTTTTCGCTCGTGACCTGCTCGGTAAAGCCGGACACGTTTGCCGGCACCGCGATGTCGACTGCGGCATTGGGCTGGACTTCGCTCACCGCAAGGTCGAGCACGGGCTGTCCGCCGGCGCTCTGCCGGATGCGCGTCGGGAACCGGATGTCGCCAAAGTGGCGATACCCCTCGTAGGTGGTGACGACCAAGGTGTCGCCAAGTACCGGATTGGGCATGCGCGACTCGACCCGCTCGACCACGTAGTCCTCGTTGATGAACGCGGTTGCGGAATACTGGCCGGGCTCGGTAAAGGAGACGGCGGCGACTTCCCTTCCGCCCTGCGTGCGGAACTGGAGCGTGGCGCTGTTCTTCAGCGCCGCCTTGACGATGCCGTGCGGCGTGATCCACAGATCGTGAACCCGGCCCGGAACCAGCACCTGCGCCGGCGCGGGGGCCGGACCGGCCAGGTTCCAGGCATGCGCCCCGCTCAGCGCCATGCTCAAGCGCTGTTCGCCCGACAGCGGCACCGCGCCGCCGCCGTTGGGTTCGGCCCGGCTGCGGACCACGTCCTCGCGCCAGGCGGCCTTGTCGTAGTCCACAAGGCGGGCGTAGCTCGCCAGGTTCAGCTTCGGCCAGGGGCCCGGCTTGTAGGCCTGGCCGAACTGCCAGGCACTACCGGTGCCGGCATAGCGCAGCGTCTTCAGCCCGGCGGCGCCCATCACCGTCTCGGCGCGCCTCAGCACGGCGGTTGCGTCCAGGTCGGCTGCCTGAACCGGGAGAACAGCACACGCCGCCAATGCGAATCCTGCCAGCCTATGGTTCATGGTCCCGTCCCCTCCCAAGGTCAAAGGAACAGGATACTAAACCCGGTAGAATCGCGGGCCGTTTTATCCCCCCATGATCCGTTTCTCCAATATCAGCCTCATCCGGGGCACCAAGGTGCTGCTCGAGGGCGCCGACGCCGTTCTCAATCCCGGCGACCGCATTGGGCTTATCGGCGCCAATGGTTCGGGCAAATCGAGCCTGTTCGCGGTATTGCGCGGCGAGCTGCATACCGACAAGGGAGACGCTGATTTCCCGCCCCAGTGGCGCGTGGCGCACGTGGCGCAGGAAACGCCCGCGCTTGACCGCCCGGCCGTCGAATACGCGATCGATGGCGATGCGAATCTGAGAATGCTTGAGCAAAAACTCTCGCAGGCCGAAGCGGAAGACGACGGGCATCTGATCGGCGAACTGCACGCGGCGCTGGGCGACGCCGATGCCTACACCGTGCGCTCGCGGGCGGAGCAGCTGCTCGTTGGCCTGGGTTTTAAGAACAGCGAATTGGAAAACCCCGTTTCAAGCTTTTCCGGCGGCTGGCGCATGCGCCTGAACCTCGCCCAGGCGTTGATGTGCCCCTCGGACCTGCTGCTTCTGGACGAGCCGACCAACCACCTGGATCTGGATGCCATCC
>JBKKAI010000460.1:0-6073 GCA_046714815.1 Terriglobia bacterium
AAAACGCCTGGTTACCCCCCCATCGCCGGGCGCGGCCCGCCCGGGGTTCTCGGGCGCGGGCGGCCCGGCGCACAAGGCGGCGATGACCCAGCCGCACAACATCCAGTTCGACTCGCGCGGCGACCTCTACGTCTGTGACATCGGCAATCACCGGATCCGCAAAGTGGACATGAAATCAGGCGTCATCACCACCTTCGCCGGCACCGGCGATAAAACCGCCACTCCGGACGGCGCGAAGATCGCGGGGACGCCGCTCTACGGCCCGCGCGCGATGGACTTCGACAAGGCCGGGAATATGTGGCTGGCGCTGCGCGAAGGCAACGCCGTGTATCGGCTGGACATGAAGGCCGGGACGATCCACCACGCCGCGGGCACCGGCAAGAAAGGCTTTACCGGAAACGGCGGCGACGCGAAGCAGGCGACGCTTTCCGGGCCCAAGGGCATCAGTGTCGGACCCGACGGCAATGTTTACCTGGCCGACACCGAGAGCCACAGCATTCGCATGATTCACTTAAAAAAGAAAACGATCGAGCTGGTGGCCGGCACCGGCGAAAGAGGCGACGGGCCGGAAGGCGCCCCGCTGGGCTGCAAGATGGCGCGGCCGCACGGCGTCTTTGTGGACCGGGACGGCTCGATTTTCGTGGGCGACAGCGAGACGCACCGCGTCCGCGTCATCCGCTTGTCGAAGTAGCCCCAGCCTCTTGTTTCAGCGCGGCCATGGCCGGCCGGAGCCGGGTGATTTCCTGTTCCAGGGTGAAAAGAGCCTTGTCGGCGCGATCGAGATCGCCGGCGCGCCCCATCATTTCCAGTTGCTCCGCCGCCGCAATCGCCGCCGGCGCGCAGAAGTTGGCCACCGACCCCTTGAGAGAGTGCGAAGCGCTTTCCAGACTCTTTGCATCTCCGGCGGCGAGGGCTTGGCGGATGGCGGAGATTCGCTGCGGACAGTCTTCGAGGAACAGGTCCACCATTTTGCTCAGCAACACCGTATTGCCGTCCACCCGCGCCAGGACCCTCGCCTTGTCGAGGACCGACGCCGTCGCTGGTTCCCCGGCCGGAGAGGTGGCTTCGATTTCTTCGATGCTTTCCGCAGCCGGTCCCAACACGCGGTCCATCTCGCTGAACAGGGCGCCGGCCTCGATCGGTTTGCTGACGTAGCCGTCCATGCCGGCAAGCAGGCAGCGTTCGCGATCACCCTTCATGGCATGGGCGGTCATCGCAATAATTGGAATGTGGCCGCCCGACGTCCGCTCCCGTTCGCGGATCACTGCGGTCGCGGCGAACCCGTCCATATCCGGCATCTGGACATCCATGAGCACAGCGTCGTATCCGCGGATGCCGCCGAGATCGAGCGCGGCCAGCGCTTCTTTGCCGTTTTCCGCCACCGTCACCGCGTGTCCCCTCTTGCGCAGGAGGGCGATCGCCAACTCCCGGTTCACCGCGTTGTCCTCGGCCAGCAGGATGCGGTAGGCGCCCCGGCTTTCCCGCACGGTGTGCCGCGTCACCAGGCGTGCCAATGCGCCTTTGCCCGCCTTTTCGTCGAGGGCCAGCATGATGGTATCGAGCAATTCCGACTGCAGGACCGGCTTGATGAGGTACGCCGACATCCCCAGTTGATGGCAGCGCGAAGAGTCACCCGGCTGGCCGGCCGACGTCAGCAGCATGATGGTCACGCCGGCCAGGTCCGGATGGCGGCGAATCTCCTCGGCGAGGAAGAAGCCGTCCATGTCCGGCATGCAGGCGTCGAGCAGCGCCAGCGCAAATGGCTCGCCGGCTTCGCGCGCCCTCCGCATCGTCTCCAGGGCGGCGTTGCCGCCGTCAACCAGCGTGGGCCGCATTTTCCAATTGCGCAGCATTTCCTCCAGGATGCGCCGGTTGGTCGCGTTGTCATCCACCACCAGCACCCGCAGGTCCCGCAGCTTTACCGCGTCGCGCGCAAGCGGCCCGACCGCCGGAGTTGACACCGTGCCGAAACTGGCCGTGAAATGGAAGGCGCTGCCCCGGCCGAGCTGGCTCTCGACCCAGACGCGGCCTCCCATCATTCCAACAAGCTGCGTGGAGATCGTGAGGCCCAGGCCGGTCCCGCCGAAGCGGCGCGTGGTGGAGCCGTCGGCCTGCGTAAACGCCTCGAAAATCGCATGCTGCCTGTCCGGAGCGATGCCGATGCCGGTGTCGGTCACGGCGAAGTGCAGGCTGACCGCATGTCCCGTATCCGACTCCTTCATGACCCGGACGACGACCTCGCCTTTCTCGGTGAATTTGATGGCGTTCCCGACCAGGTTCACCAGCACTTGTCGAAGCCTGCCGGGATCGCCGATGACCACGTTGGGCACGTCCAGAGGCATATCGCAGGCCAGCTCAAGCCCTTTCTGGTGGGCCCGCACCGCCAGCAGCTTGGCGGCGTCCTCGACGGTCGAGCGAAGGTCGAAATCGATAGGCTGCAGATCCAGACGGCCGGCATCAATCTTGGAAAAGTCGAGAATGTCATTGATGACGCCCATCAGGGCATCGGCCGAGTCCTTCACCATGCCGAGGTACTCTCGCTGCTCGCGGGTCAGCTCGGTATCGAGGACCAGATCCGTCATTCCCAGGATGCCGTTCATGGGAGTGCGGATCTCATGACTCATATTGACGAGGAACTCGCTCTTGGTCCTGCTGGCGGCCTCAGCCGCCAGGCGTGCGCGCTCCAGCTCCTCGCTGGCCTTGGTCATCAGCCCCGAGATCCAGATGGCCAGCATCGAGGCCGCCAGGACGCTCACGCCCAGCAGAACCAGCATGAACGTCCGGAAAGCGATGATCTCAGCCGCGCGCTGCTCATACTCCCGGTTGCCCGCCGCGGCCATTCGCGTCACCTCGTCAATGGCCGCGCGGTGTTCGTCGTATTTCTCTCGGAGGACCTTCAAAGCCTGCGCGGCGGCGGTCCGCTCTCCGCGGCGAATCGCGGGAATGAATTCCTTGTCCCGCATCGCGAAGAATTCCTCGGCCGGCCGGAACGACTTGGCGACCATGGTTTTTTTCATTTGTCCTTCGGGCAGGTTCCGGCGCCAGAATTCGCTCCTTTCGTGATAGAGGACTTTGAGGGCCTCTCCTTTCCGAATCCACTCTTCCAGCTTTTCGGCGTCGGTTTCGCCGGCCATCTGCAGCACGACAAGATAGGCTTCAATGATGTAGGCGGGCGGGGGCAGGATGTCGGCAATCAGATCCTCGCCCTGAATGATGTTCTTGTAGATGGGCCCGTTGACTTTCAGGGTGTCCAGCGTCTGGTAAGAAACGATTCCGAAGGCGATGAATCCGAGCAGCAACGCGCTAATCAGGATGCGGAGCCGGGATGTAAACGGCAGTTTCTTCAGGTTCAGCACGGAAAACTCCCGCAAGGCGCTTCGAAACCCGCACACAGGCAAGAATGCCTGTGCCACGTGGCACAGGCTTTCCAGCCTGTGCGAGTTTTACAACAGCCTAAACCAGGATCTCCTGGTTATCCGCCGCGGCGAAACACTCAAATGTCATTTCCCGCTGCCGCATGGCCGCGTGGCACTGGGCCACAATTCGGTCCATCGTTTCGTCGTCGTGCATCGGGTCGTGATGAAACAGCGCCAGCCGCTTCACCCGGGCGGCATGCGCTGATTCCAGCGCGTCGCGCCAGGTGCTGTGCCCCCAGGCACGCTTCACGGGATACTCCTCATCGGTGTACTGGCACTCGCGGATATATAAGTCGGCGTTGCGGGCGAACTCGGTCAGCGCCTCGTCAAGCTTACGGTTATGTTCGTTGTCGCCAGACAAACGGCAATACGGCTCGTGGTCGGTGACGTAGACCACGGCTTTTTGCCCCACATCCACCCGGTATCCGACCGCCAGCCCGGGGTGGTTGAGATAGATGTGCGAGATGCGGGCCGCGCCGATTTCCAGGACTCCGTCCAGCTCCCGGAAGTTCAATTCGGCGGTCATGTCCGTCATTTGCACCGGAAAATAGCTGGCGTCCATCTGCCCGGTGAACAGCTTTTCCAGGCTCTTGTCCGTGCCGCGAACGCTGTAGAGGTTCAGGCGCGCCGTCGGCAGGTACGAAGGAAGAAAGAACGGAAATCCCTGGATATGGTCCCAGTGGGTATGGCTGACAAAAATATGCGCTTCGATCTTCCGGCTCTGAAACTCGCGCGCCAACTCCAGCCCCATTTCCCTTGCGCCGCTTCCGCAGTCCAACATCAGGATGTGGGAGCCAACACGAACTTCGACGCACGAGGTGTTGCCGCCGTAGCGCAGCGTCTTCGGGCCGGGCGTGGGAATCGAGCCGCGCGTCCCCCAGAACTTCACCCGGAGCGAAGATGGCGCAGGGAGGACGGTGGCGCCAACCGCTTCCAGCAACTCTTCCCGCTCATAGGGTTTGACAAGATACGCGCTGGCGCCAAGCTCCTTCGCCTTCTTGATGTCCACCGGGTAGGACTTGGCGGACACAACCACCAGAACAGTGTTCGCCAGCTCGGGGTCGCGCTGTATCTCCTGGCAGACGGTGTAGCCGTGCATGCGCGGCATCATCAGGTCCAGAACGACGACATCGGGATGTTCGGTCCGGGCAAGCTGCAGGCCGCTCTCGCCATCCGACGCGGTGAGAACGCGGAATCCCGCCTCGCTGAGCCAGGTTTCGGTCATCAGGCGGATGACCGGGTCGTCGTCAATAATCAGCGCTTTTCTCATCGCCGCCGCCTGTGCTACTTCCCGATCACCTCCCGCATCACCCGCAGGAAGTTTTCGCCCAGTATTTTCATCGCGTCCCGCTCGCTGTAGCCGCGTTTCAACAGCGCCGCGGTCAGCGCCGGCATTTTCGAGATGTCCTCCAGGCCGGCCGGCAAACTGGATACACCGTCGAAATCACTGCCGATGCCGGCGTGGTCAATACCGGCGACCTTCACCACGTGGTCAATGTGCGCCAGCGCGTCTTCGAAGGCGGCCTGCGGTCCTTCCGAAGCCCGGATGCGGCGGCCGTGCTCGCGCGCCGCGAATTCGTCAAGCTCCTGGCCGGTGAGATCCGGCTCTTTCTCGGCGAGCGCGGCAATGGACTTCCGCAGCGCGCCGGCGGCCTTCTGGTTGAGGAACCCGGACCCGAAGTTGATCCCCACCACGCCGCCGTTCCGCTTCATCGCGCGCAACTGGTCATCACTCATGTTGCGTGGCACATCGGACAGCGCCCGGCATGACGAGTGCGACGCGATCACCGGCTTGGTGGAGACCGCCAGCGCGTCGTAGAACGTCTTGTCGGAAACGTGGGAGATGTCCACGATCATGCCCAGGCGGTTCATTTCGCGGACCACCTGTTTCCCGAACTCGGTGAGCCCGTTGTGACGCGGCCGGTCGGTGGAGGAATCTCCCCAGTTGTGGTTGCGGAAGTGGGTGAGGGTCATCGAGCGGATGCCGAGTTGGTGGTAAGTCCGCAGGACCGCCAGGTCGTCGGCGATCTGGTGCCCGCCCTCGATCGTGAGGACCGCCGCGATTTTTCCGCCCCCGGCAACGCGCTCGACGTCGGCGGCCGTTGTGGCCAGCTCGATTCGGGCCGGATGCGCCTTGAACACGCGCTCGATGGCATCGCGAAGCTGCAGCGTGCGCCGCACCGCTTCCGAGCCTTTGTAGTAAGTCGGGACCCACAGCGCGAAAAACGGGGCGCGCACGCCGCCCTCGATCAGGCGCGGCAGGTCGGCGTGGCCGTCGGGCAGCCGTTTGCCGATGTCCACGTTTTCGATCAACACACGCTGCAGCGTGTCTATGTGGCTGTCAATGACCACGGCCCGGCTGTGCAGCCGCTTGGCGCGCGCCAGTTCATCCTGCGCCATCCCGGAAACGGATCCAAGAAGAATGGCCAGGCAAAAGCAAGTTCGCTTGATCTTAGCCCCTTCTGGCCCTTCCCATCAGGCCAGCGCTTCCTTGATGACTTCGCCGTCGTTGATCGTGGGCCGCTCGAAGCGCCCATTGTGGAAATAGGTGAGGCGGGCATGATCCAGGCCCATCAGGTGAAGGATGCTGGCGTGGATGTCGTGAACTTGCGCGCGCCGCTCGATGGCGCGCAGTCCGATCTCGTCGGTGGCGACGA
>JBKKAI010000461.1:0-9739 GCA_046714815.1 Terriglobia bacterium
CTTGGGCATTGGGGGCTGCTTACGGATTATCTCTTCGAGGATATCCCAGTAGGCGGGGTCGGGCTTGGGAATGGTACGCAAGCGCCGCGCCAGTTCGGCGCCGGTGCAACGAGGCGGCGCGGCAGGAACAATGCGGCAAATGGGCTGCCCTCCGCGCTCGACTACAAATTCTTCCCCCTGGTAACGAACGCGGTTGAGTAGATCGGAGAAGGTGCGCGCGGCCTCGGTTGCGGAAATGTGCGTGGCCATAATCTGATTATCATGGAATCGGACTGAGAGGTCAACCGGGGCGTTTTTTTCCAGTTATTCTTCGGCGGCGCCGAGCATGGCAGGGGCGGTTTTCAACTCATAACTCATAATTCATAACTGCGCTTCCGTGGCGCCGAGCATGGCGGGGCGGAGCTCCTGGATGGTGGCGAGGAAGGCGCTCATGACCGGGCAGATGTACTTGTCCTGGTGGTGGATGAGGCCGAGGCGACGCTCCAGCTTAACGTCTTCGAGAGGAATGAGGCGCACCAGTCCGTTAGCGGCCTCCTCGGCGGCGAAGCTGCGGCTGATGAGGGAGATGCCCAGGCCGACGGCCACGAACTTCTTGATGGCCTCGACGCTGGCCAACTCGAGCGCGACGCGCGGCTCCAGGCCGCGGTTGGCGAATATCTGCTCGAGCAGCGCGCGGGTGCGGCCGGTGCGCGGGAAGATCATCTGGTGCTCGGCGACCTGCTGCACGGTAACCGAGCGCTGGCCGGCCAGGGGGTGCCGCGGCGGCACGATCACCACCAGCTCGTCGCGGAACATCGGCAGCACCGCCAGGTCCTTCTCCTCGATGGGCAGCGATACAACAGCGAAATCCAGCGTGTTGGCCAGGATGCGCTCCACCAGCTTACGCGTGAAGTTGCGATGGATGCGCAACCGGATTTCCGGATAACGCGAGCGGAAAGCCGCGAACACCGGCGGCAGCACGTAGAGCGATGTTGCGTCATTGGCGCCAACCGCCAGGCGTCCCCGCGGCGTGTGGCGCATCCGCTCCAGCGCCTCGTGCGCCTGCCGCCGCAGGTCCGACAGTTGCCTGCAGTTCTCCAGCAGGATGCTCCCGGCCGCGGTCAGCTCCACTTTCTTGCCGGTGCGATTGAACAGCCTCTGGCCGAGCTCCAGTTCGAGCGAGCGCACCTGCTTGGAAATGGCCGGCTGGGTGCGATACAGCCGCTCGGCGGCCCGCGAAAAGCTGCTGTGCCGGGCGATCTCAATCACGGTCTCGATCTGGTCAAAATCCATGGGGTGGTTCCTGTATGATACAGAACAATCGCCATGGACTTCGACCAAATGCGCGCGGTGGTGGAAGTGGCGCGGCTGCGCAGCTTCTCGCGCGCCGCCGAAACGCTGGGCCTGACCCAGCCCGCCATCAGCGCGCAGGTGCGCATCATCGAGGAGGAAACCGGCTACCGGCTGTTTGACCGCCTGGGCCGCTCGGTCCACCTGACGCAGCCCGGCATCGTGCTGCTGGAGTATGCCGAGCGCATGCTGAACCTGCGCCGGCAGGCGGTGCAGGCGGTGGCCGATCTGCGGCGGCCGTCCACGCGCCTGGCGCTGGGCGCCACCGAGTCCATCTGTCTCTACGTGCTTCCTCCGGTGCTGAAAGAGTTCCAAACGCGCTATCCGGCCGTGGCCATCAGCATCTTTCGGCACAATACCGACCGCGTGGTGCGCAAGCTGCTCGAGGGCGTGCTGGACGTCGGCTTTATCTCGCTGCCGACCCAGCACCCCGACCTGCGCATCACTCCCTTTCTGCGCGACCGATGGGTAGCGGGGCTGCCGGTGTCGCACCCGCTGGCCCACAAAAAGTCGCTGGCGCTCGAGGAACTGCTGGAATCGCCCTTCATCCTGCCGGAGATAGGGCACACGCGGGCAGCACTCGACCGCATGCTGCTTCCCTATCGCCGCCGGCTGAAGGTGGCCTTCGAGGTGACCGGGCTGGAATTGATCAAGCGGCTGGTGGCCACCGGAATGGGCGTTACCATCATCAGCCAGACCTACGCCTCCGACGATGCCGCCGCCGGCCGCCTCAAGCTGCTGCCGCTGCGCGGTGTCTCCGGCCGCAATATCCCCGGCCGCGATATCGGCGTGGCGGTGCGCCGCGACGACCCGCTGCCGCCGGGCGCGCAGGCGCTGATCGCGGTGGCCCGCAGGCTTGCCAAGCAGTTAAAAGTTAAGAAGCGGTAACCGACAGAGACTCGCCCGCGGCCGATGTGAACTCTTCGATGCCTAAGTCGAGTGGCGGCTCGCGAAGGAACCCCAGCGGCTGCATCTCGGCCAGCGCCGCCTGCACGGCGCGATGCGGCGCCGGCTCCAGCGTAATCACAAACGGCAGCCGTTGCTTATCGCAGCCGCGCTCCTGGATCACGGCGTCAATGTTGATGTCGTGGCGCGACAGAATGGTCGCCAGCGTGGCGATGATGCCGGGTTGGTCATGAACCATGAAGCGCAGGTAATGGCGGGCCAGGCGCTCGCCGTCCACGCCGCACTCCGCATTCCCCACCCCGCCCTCGGAAAAGCCCAGCGGGGGCACGCGCAGCCGCGCGCCGGAGCGCAGGTCGCGGCCGGCGCGGATCAGGTCGGCGACGACGGCGATGCCGGTGGGGTCGCCGCCCGCGCCGCGCCCGTAATACAGCGTGTCGCCGCCGCGCCGCCCTTCCACCCAGACGGCGTTGTGCGCACCATCCACCTTGGCCAGGATGTGCTCCAGCGGGATCAGCAGCGGCCGCACCGACATGTCCAGCATCCCGTTTGCCTGCCGGCGGGCCGAGCCGATCAGCCGGATGGTTGATCCCAATCGGTTGGCGTGGCGGAAATCCAGCAGGCTGATCCGGGTGATGCCGCGGCAGGGAATGGAAGCCACCTCGACGTGCGCGCCGAATGCCATCCGCGCCAGGATCGCCAGCTTGTAGCGGGCGTCGTAACCCTCCACGTCGGCGGTGGGATCCGCCTCCGCATAGCCGAGGGCCTGCGCCTCTTTCAGAGCGTCAGCGAGGTCGCGGCCGGTGCGCTCCATGGTGGTGAGGATGTAGTTGCAGGTGCCGTTGAGGATGCCGAGCAGCGCTTCGATGCGCTCGCCGGCCAGGCCCTCGCGGACGGCCGCCAGCACGGGAATGCCGCCGGCGACGGCAGCCTCGAACTCGAGTCCCACGCCGCGCTCGCGCGCCAGCGCCTCGAGATCGGCGCCGGCTTCGGCGATCAGGTTCTTGTTGGCGGTCACCACAGGCTTGCCGGCTTCGATTGCCGCCACTACGATCTCGCGCGCCACCGTCGTGCCCCCTACCAGCTCGACGACGATGTCTACGTGCGGCGACGCCACCACCTCGCGCCAGTCGGTGGTGCGCACCACCGAGGGCGGCAGCCAGCGCGTGTCCCGCTGGTGAATGCCGCGGCTGCACACCGCCGCGATGGCGATCTCGAAGCCAGCCCGCGCGCGAATCTCCGCGCCGTGCTCTAACAGTGCGTGGGCGGCGCCGGCGCCTACCGTACCGAAGCCGATGATTCCTACTTTTAGCATGTGACGCTCCCGGTTCGAAGTTATGAGTTATGAGTTAAAACCTTTTTTGGGTTGCGCTGTTTGGCTGTCAGGAGAATGGCGGAGAGGATCTTGACGATCTGATCCGTTTCGTCACATAGCGGCTGTAGACGTTTCGGTGGAATCAATTCCACCTCCCGTATCAGGCGCAGCCAATAGCCCGATTCGCGCGCTTCTTTGTACCCGATATACATCTTGGCGATGAAATCCACCCTGCTTTGCGCTGACTGCGCCTCATGAACGTTGGCTCCGATGGATGTGCCGCAACGCAAGAGCTGTTTTCCAAGAATGCGGCCGACACTGTCCTTTTCCAGTTCTCGATACAGTTTGACGATCCGAATCGAATAGGCCACAGTCCGTTCAACGATCCCGGTTTTCAACTCATAACTCATAACTCATAACTGCGCGCCGCGCGCTAACTGCAGTTGACCGCAGCAGACGCCAGGCGCGCAGCCGGCTCTTCCAACAGCGCCGCATGCACCGCGCGCACCGCCACCGGCAGCGCAGCCTCGTCCACAACCACCGAGATGTTGGTCTCCGTGGCGCCCTGGGCGATGGCGATGACGTTGACGCGCTCGCCCGAGAGCGCGCCGAACAGCTTTCCGGCGATGCCCACAGTGCCGCACATCCCGCTGCCCACCAGGGCCAGGATGGCAATGCCGGGCTGCAGGCGCGGCGGGCGCAGGTAGTTGTGCGCCAGCTCGACGGCGAACGCTTCTTCCAGGCGGCGGCTCACCTGCGCCGCATCGCGTTTGTGCACCGCGAAACAGAAGCTCTCTTCGCGCGAAGCCTGCGAAAGCATCAGCAGGTCCACGCGGTCATGCCCCAGGACCGAGAAGATGCGGCTCATGATGTGCAATGCGCTGACCCCCCCGCTGCTTTCCACCGTGATCAGCACGGCCTCCTTCAGCGCGGTGACGGCGCGCGCGCCCGAGCCCGAGTCCAGGCCGAAGCTGCCGCGCGGGGCGATCACCGTGCCGCGGCAGTCGGGCCGGAAGCTGGACTTGATCCACACAGGGATGCCACGCTCGGCCAGCGGCGCCAGCGTCTTGGGATGCAGCACCTTCGCGCCGTAGTAGGAAAGCTCGGCCGCTTCCTGGTAGGTAACCGCTTCCAGCACGCGCGCGCCGGGGACCAGGTTCGGGTCGGCGCTGAGAATGCCCTCGACATCGGTCCAGATGATGACCTCGACCGCATTCAGACCAGCGGCCACCAGCGTCGCGGAGAAGTCCGAGCCGCCGCGGCCGAGCGTAGTGGGGGCGCCCTCCGCGGTTGCGCCGATAAAGCCGGTGATCACCGGTATTGTGCCGCCCGCGATCAGCCCGGGGACCGTTTCATTCAAGCGGGCGGCGGTCGGCTCGATCAGCGGCGCCGCCTCACCGAAATTCGAGTCGGTGACCACAAGCTGGGTGGCGTCGAGCGCGCGCGCCGGCCTGCCCGACGCGCCGAGCGTGGCGGCCACCAGCAGCGCGCTAAGCTTTTCGCCGGCGCCCAACACCGCGTCGAGCGCCCGCGCCGGGCAGTGGCCCAGCCGGGTGACGCCCTCGCAGGTGTTAGCCACGTCGCCGTAAATCTGCACGGCGGCCTCCTCGAACGACTGGCGCCCCTCGGCGTCGAGCAGCTTACCGGCGGCCTCGAGGTGACCGCCGCGGATCACCGCCAGCGTTTCCTCCAGCTCTCGGGCGGCGCCCGCGGCAGCCGCCCGCGCCGCTTTCACCAGCAGGTCGGTCACTCCCGACATCGCCGAAACCACCGCCACCGTGGGCCGCGCCTGGCTGCTTTCAGCGATAATCGCCGCCGTCGCGGCGATGCGCTCCGCGCTGCCCACCGAGGTCCCCCCGAACTTCATCACCCGCAAGTTGTTCATCACTGCTTCGCCCCCCGCAAAAATACAAAAGGCCACTGTCCCCCGGGACAGTGGCCTGATCTGGATTCCCTGGTTATGCGCTCAGGCCACTATCCACACCCGCCGATGCGGGTTGTTATTGTGGTGGATGTGCCTGTCATTCGCATGAACAATACCGGCCTACATACTACCACACTGTTGCCTCATTCCGCATTCCGAATTCCGTTCGCCGCGGCGAATCAGACTCCCCAGGCGTAGTCCTCCGCCGAAGCGGCCCGTCCCTGGGGATGCTTGTCGGCGTCGCGAACCAGCCACAACTGGTAGGCATCGGCCAGGGCCTGCCAGCTTGCCTCGATCACGTTCTCCGAGACGCCCACGGTGAACCAGGTGTTCTCGCCGTCGCTCGATTCCACCAGCACCCGGACGCGCGAAGCCGTGCCGCGGTTGGCCCCCAGCACGCGCACCTTGTAGTCAATCAGATGGACGCTCTTGACGCCGGGGTACAGCGCGGCCAGCGACTGGCGGAGGCAATCATCGAGCGCGTGCACCGGCCCGGAGTTCTGGGCCACCGAGGTATAGGTGCGACCCCCGGCTTCGAGCTTCAGCGAAGCGTGGGAAACCGGCGGCGCCCCCACCTTCTTTTCCGAAGTCACCTTGAACTCGGTGAGCCGGAAGTACTCGGTCGGTACGCCCTGGGCCTGGCGGGCCATCAGCTCGATGGTGCCGTCGGCCGCCTCCAGGTCGTAGCCTATCGCTTCCAGGTCCTTTACCTGGCGGACCAGGTCGCGGGCGCTCGATCCGTCGAGCTTGCCTTCCAGGCCCAGCTCCTTGAGGCGGAACTGGAGGTTGCCCTTGCCGGAGAGCTCGCTGACCAGCACGCGCCGGTAGTTGCCCACCAGGTCCGGGTCCATGTGTTCATAGGTGGAGGAATCCTTCATCACCGCGCTGACATGAACGCCGGCCTTGTGAGCGAAGGCGCTGCGCCCGACAAAAGGCATGTCCTCGCGAATGGGCAGGTTCGCCAGGTCGGCGACGAAACGGGCGGCGGCGGGCAGGCGGCGCAGCCGCTCGGCGCCGATCACCTGCTTCTGCAGCTTCAACTCCAGCACCGGGATCACCGAGCAGAGGTTGGCGTTGCCGCAGCGCTCGCCATAGCCGTTGATGGTGCCCTGCACGTGCGTTGCGCCCGCCAGCACCGCGGCCACGGTGTTGGCCACGCCCAGCTCGCAGTCGTTGTGAGTGTGGATGCCCAGGCGCCCGCGCACGCGCCGCCGCGCATCGGCGGTGGCCGCGGTGATGAATTCCGGCAGGCTGCCGCCGTTGGTGTCGCAGAGCACAATGGCGTCGGCTCCGGCCGCCTGCGCCGCCTCCAGCGTGGACAGCGCGTATGCGGAATCGGACGCATAGCCGTCGAAGAAGTGCTCGGCGTCGTAAATCACCTCTTTGCCGTGCGCCTTCAGGTAGGCGACCGTTTCCGAGATGATCTTGAGGTTTTCATCGAGCGTAATGCCCAGCGCCCGCTCGACGTGCAGCGGCCAGCTTTTGCCGAAAATCGTAACGGTCGCGGTGCCCGCCTGGAGCAGCGCGCTGACGTTGGGGTCCTCCTCGATCTGGTTCTTGGGATGGCGTGTGCTGCCAAAGGCCACCAGCCGGGCGTGTTTCAGGTGCAGCTCGCCCGAGCGGCGGAAGAACTCCTCATCTTTGGGGTTGGATCCCGGCCAGCCGCCCTCGATGTAGTGGATCCCCAGGTCGTCCAGGCGCCGCGCGATCAGCAGCTTGTCGTCGGCGGAAAAGGAAACACCCTCGCCCTGCGTGCCGTCGCGCAGCGTGGTGTCGTACGCTTCAACCAGTTGTGACATTTTCTTACACCTATTCGGCGGCCCCCCGGAGCGTAACGCTCCGGGCGGCGCAATTCACTTGGCGGCGCCCGCGGCTTTCCCGAGATAGCTCATCATCTCGCGGAGCTTCTTGCCCACCTGCTCGATGGGCTGATTGGCCGCGGCCTCGCGGTAGCGAGTCATGTTCGGCCGCCCGTTCTTGTTTTCGGCAATCCACTCCCGGGCGAAGGCCCCGGACTGGACATCGGCGAGTATCTTTTTCATCGTGGCGCGAACGTGCTCGTCCACCACCTTCGGCCCGCGCGTGTAATCGCCGTACTCGGCCGTATCGCTGACCGAGTAACGCATGTAGGACAGGCCGCCCTGCTGGATCAGGTCCACGATCAGCTTCAGCTCATGGAGGCACTCGAAGTAGGCGATCTCGGGCTGGTAGCCGGCCTCAACCAGCGTCTCAAACCCGGCCCGGACCAGCTCGGTGACACCGCCGCAAAGCACGGTCTGCTCGCCGAACAGGTCGCGTTCGGTTTCCTCTTTGAAGGTGGTTTCGATCACGCCGGCCTTGAGCGCGCCCAGTGCATCGGCGTAAGCCAGCGCGGTCTGCCGCGCCGAGCCGCTCACGTCCTGATGGACGGCCAGCAGCGCCGGAACACCCACGCCCTCCTGGTACAGCTCGCGGACGCGGTGTCCGGGGCCCTTGGGGGCCACCATGGCCACGTCCACATCGGCGGGCGGAACCACCTGCTGGAAATGAATGTTGAACCCGTGGGCAAACATCAGCAGCTTGCCCTTTTTCAGGTGCGGCAGCATCTCGGCGAAGACGGCCGGATGCTTCTCGTCGGGGACCAGGATGGTAATGATGTCGGCGCGCGCGGCTGCTTCGGCGGCGCTCAACACCTCCAACCCTTCCCGGCGGGCCTTGTCCGCCGACTTGCTGCCGGGATACAGCCCGACAACGACTTTGGCCCCGCTGTCGCGCAGATTCAGCGCGTGCGCATGCCCCTGGCTGCCGTACCCGATGATGGCTACGGTCTTTTTGTTGATATAAGCGAGATCCGCATCACCCGCGTAATAGATTTTCGCCATTGTTTTTCCCCTGTGTGGTTTGTATCTCTACTTTCCGGCGATGACCGTCGCCGCCTTCCCCGCCCCGTTCCTGCCGCCGGCTGCGCCGCGCGCCAGCGCAACCGCGCCGGTGCGCACCATCTCCACGCGGCCATAGTGCTCGAGCACGCGCAGCAGCGCTTCCATCTTCTCGCCGTCGCCGGTGGCTTCCAGGATGACGCTGCCCGGCGCCGCGTCCACGATCCGCGCCCGGAAAATCTCCGCCTCCTGCAACAGCCGCGAGCGCGACTCGTGCGGCACGTGCACCTTGATCAGCGCCAGCTCGCGCTGCACCGAGGGTGTATTCGTCAGGTCCAGCACTTGAATGACGTTCACCTGCTTGTTGAGCTGTTTGAGCACCTGCTCGCGGGTCTTTTCCTCGACGTCCACGACCAGCGTAATGCGGCTGAAGGCCGGGTCCACCGTCTTGGCCACGGTGAGACTCTCAATGTTGAAGCCGCGGGCGCTGAACAGCCCGGCAATCCGCGCCAGAACTCCCGCCTTGTTCTCCACCAATACAGATAGTGTCTGCGGCATGTTCACTGGAATCAGCTCATCTCTCCGGCGCCGCCGCCCGCCGCCACCGGCATCTGCCGGGCGTTGGACAGAGCGCGCGCGGACTTGTCATCGAGGATGATGTCCTGCAGCGCGCCGCCGGCCGGCACCATCGGGTAGACATTTTCTTCGCGGGCCACGCGCACGTCGAGCAGCACCGGTCCGGGCTCGGCCAGCGTCTGCTGGAGCGCTTCGCGCAAATCGGCCGGGTCGCTCACCAGCATGCCGCGGAAGCCGAACGCCTCGCCGAGCTTGCGCGCATCGGGGAAAACGTCGAACTCCACCGCCGAATAGCGGCCCTTGTAGAACAGGTCCTGCCACTGGCGCACCATGCCCAGGTAAAGGTTGTTCATGATGATGCATTTCACCGGCAGCTTGTAGCTGACCAGCGTGGCCAGCTCCGGCAGGCTCATCTGGAAGCCACCGTCGCCGACCAGGGCGATAACGGTCTTGTCCGGCCGGGCAAACTGCGCGCCAATCGCGGCCGGCAGGCCGTACCCCATCGCGCCGAGGCCGCCCGAGGTGATCCAGGTGCGCGGGTGGCGCAGCTTGATCCACTGCGCTCCCACATCTGGTGCTGCCCGACGTCGGTGGCGATGATCGCCTCGCCGTTGACGGCGCGGGAAATTTCTTCCACCAGCCGCTGCGGCATGATCTCACGCGTACTGTCTTCGTAGCCGAGCGGGTGCTCCCGCTGCCAGCCGTGGACCTTTTCCAGCCACGCGCCGCGCTCGGCGCGACGCTTTGCTCCGCCCGCGGGCGATTCGCGCGTCTCCGCCAGCCGCCGGTTCAGCTTTTCCAGCACGCGGCTGACATCGCCGACGATGGGCACAT
>JBKKAI010000462.1:0-4647 GCA_046714815.1 Terriglobia bacterium
AGATACGGGATACGGGATACGGGATATGGGAACAGTCAGGTGATCAAGGTATAATGAAATAATTTTATTGCTCTTCATAATTCATAATTCATAACTCATAATTCATAATTGCTCTATGGACCGCGACCAGCGAGATCTCTCACGCTTCGGATACGCCCAGGAGTTATTCCGAACCATGGGCGGCTTCTCGAACTTTGCGATCTCGTTTTCCATCATCTCGGTTCTGACCGGCGCCGTCACGCTGTATGGGTATGGCCTGGCTAAGGGCGGGCCGCTGGAGATGGCCCTGGGCTGGCCGATTGTGGCGCTCTTTACGCTGGCCGTAGCGGCGAGCATGGGGGAGCTCGCTTCAGTTTTTCCAACATCAGGCGGCATGTACCATTGGTCCGCGGCCCTGGGCGGCCCCGGTTGGGGTTGGTTCACGGCGTGGTTCAATATCATCGGCTTGGTTGCGGCCCTGGCGGGGATTGACTACGGTTGCGCGCTGTTCGCCGCGCCGCTGCTGGGCTTCGCGCCCGGCACGCGGGTGGTTCTCATCGCCTACGGCGCGGTGCTTCTCACCCATGCGCTCGTCAATCAATACGGCATCCGGCTGGTGGCCTGGTTGAACGACATGAGCGTAGTGGTTCACATCGCCGGCGTCGCTTTGATCGTCGGGGCCTTGCTGGCCTTCGCGCCGAAACAGCCGGCCTCGTTTTTCTTCCAGAGCACCCCGGAGCTTTCGCTCCGGGTTGCACGGAGCGCCGGCCAGGAGCAGCCCTATTGGTGGCTTTTCCTACTGGGCCTGCTCCAGGCGCAATGGACGTTCACCGGCTTCGACGGTTCCGCCCACACCGCCGAAGAAACGGTTGACCCGCGGCGCCGGGCGCCCTGGGGGATCGTTCTCTCGGTGGCCGTTTCGGCCGTGGTGGGATACGCACTGCTGTTTGCTTTGACGATCTCGATTTCCGACCTTCCGGCAGCCATGAAGGCGGGCGCCGCCGGAGAGCCGGTGCCGGTTCAGATTCTGATCGCGGCGCTGGGGGCGCGCGCCGGAGCCGCCATGTCCTGGCTGGCGGTCGTCGCCATGTGGTTCTGCGGCCTTTCCACCATTACCTCCATCTCGCGCACCATTTTTTCGTTCGCACGCGATGGCGGGATGCCGCCATGGCTGCGCCGGGTGGATCCGCGGTATCAGACGCCGCACACCGCGATCTGGACCACGGCCGCATTGGCCTTCGGGGTGATTGCCCTGGCGGAAGCATTATCCAGCGGCGCTTACGCCGTGGTGGCCTCGATCAGCGTTGTCGCGCTCTATGTCTCCTATATCGTGCCCGTCATGCTGGCTTTTCGCGGCCGGCAGGCGTTGCCGCGCGGGCCCTGGACGCTCGGCTCCTGGAGCACACCTGTCCAGGTGATCGCAATGGCGTGGACGGCGTTCATTTGTGTCATTCTGGTGATGCCTCCGAACCAGGCTGCGGGCCAGTCGCTGGCGGCCGTGTCGGCCGCGCTGGCATGCTTTTACTGGCTGCGCGGCCGGCGGTCCTACCAGGGGCCGGCCTGGGTTCATGGCACAGGCAGCAATGCCTGTGCTACGGGGGCGGTGGAGCCCGAATCATGAGCAGCGCGGTTACCGCACAACAGTACAAGATGCTGATCGAGGGCCGGTGGGAGGACGCGTCCAGCGGCGCAACGATGGATGTGATGAATCCCGCCACCGGCGAGCGGCTCGCTACCGTGCCCGACGCCGGAATCGAGGACGTGGACCGCGCCGTGCGCGCGGCCCGCCGGTCGTTCGAGGATGGACGCTGGCGCGACATGGCGCCGTCGCGCAAAGAGCAGGTCCTGTGGCGCATTGGAGAGCTGATCCGCCGGCACGAGGATGAGTTGTG
Source organism: Terriglobia bacterium (assembly GCA_046714815.1). Classification (GTDB taxonomy): domain Bacteria; phylum Acidobacteriota; class Terriglobia; order JAJPHL01; family JAPKYU01; genus JBKKAI01. Next base: position 1,872 of record JBKKAI010000462.1, read on the forward strand.
CCGGATGGAATCGAACGAGAACGGCAAGACTGTGCGCGAAGCCCACGGCGCCGACGTCCAGCCTGCGTTCGATTCTCTTTTCTACTATGCCGGCTGGGTCCGCAAGATATTCGGCGAGACGATCCCGGTGGACGGGCCGTTTCTCAATTACACGCTGCGGGAACCGGCCGGGGTGGCCGGCCTCATCGTCCCGTGGAATTACCCGCTGCTGCTGGCCTGCTGGAAGGTGGCGCCCGCTCTGGCCTGCGGCTGTAGTGTGGTGCTGAAGCCATCCGAGCTGACTCCGCTGACGGCCCTGAAACTCGGGGAGTACTGCCTGGAGGCCGGAGTCCCGGAAGGCGTTGTGAACGTCGTCACCGGTTATGGCCACACGGCGGGCGAAGCGCTCGCGCGCCACATGGATGTGGACAAGATATCTTTCACCGGCAGCATCCGGACGGCGCGAGCGCTGCTGAAGGCCTCGGCGGAAAGCAACCTGAAGCGGCTTTCCCTGGAACTGGGCGGAAAGTCGCCGAACATCGTCTTTGCCGACGCCGACCTGGAGGCCGCCGAAGTTTCCGCCTTCAAGGCAATCTTCAACAACAAGGGCGAGATCTGCAGCGCGGGATCGCGCCTGCTGGTGGAAGAGCGCGTCCACGATGAGATGGTGGACCGCCTGGTGCGGCGCGCCCGGGCCATGAAAGTCGGCGACCCGCTCGATGCCTCCACCGACATGGGCTCGCAGATATCGGAGCCGCAGATGCGGCGCATCCTCGGTTACATCGAGAGCGGGGTTGCGGAAGGCGCCGAACTGCGCTGCGGCGGCCGGCGTGACACCGAGGGTGACAAGGCGCGGGGGTTCTTTGTCCAGCCTACGATTTTCAGCGGCGTCAAGCCCGCGATGAAAATCGCCCAGGAGGAGATCTTCGGGCCGGTTCTGAGCGTGTTGCGCTTCGATCGGCGCGAGGAAGCCGCCGAGATTGCCAACGCCACTATCTACGGGCTGGTCTCGGCAGTCTGGACGCGCGACATCAAACTGGCCCACTGGATGGCCCGGCGCATCAAAGCGGGCTCCGTCTGGATTAACACTTACAACGGTTTCGACAGCGCCTCGCCCTTCGGCGGTTACAAGCAGTCCGGCTTCGGGCGTGACCTCGGCGCCCATGCGCTGGAACAATACACCCAGACCAAGTCGGTCTGGATCGCGCTGTAGCACAGGCATTCGTGCCTGTGCCTGTTTTCACAGGCAGGAATGCCTGTTCCATTTATGGACCAAAAAACTCTGGAGATACACGGCGAACTGGAGAAACGCGGGATCCGGCACGTTAAGGTCGGCGCCTTCGATGTGGACGGCGTTCTGCGCGGAAAGTACATCAGTCTCGACAAGTTCAAATCCGCCGTCGAAAGCGGCATGGGCTTCTGCGATGTCATCTTCGGCTGGGATTCGGCCGACGCGCTGTATGACAACGTCCGCGTCACCGGCTGGCACACCGGCTACCCCGACGTCCTCGCCCGTCCCGACCTGGGCACTCTCCGCGTGATTCCCTGGGAGCCCGACACGGCCCTGTTCCTGCTGGACCTGGATCTCCCGGTCGCGCCGCGGACGGTTTTGAAGCGGGTCATCTCGCGGGCCGCGGGAATGGGGTTCGCGCCCTGTTTTTCAGCGGAGTATGAGTACTTCCTTTTTCGCGAGACGTCGCAAAGCGTGCGTGACAAGGGCTTCCGCCGCATGACGCCCTTTTCACCGGGCATGTTCGGCTACAGCGTTCTCCGCACGGGAACGCATGCCGAGTTCCTGCACACGATCCTGGACTCCATGCGCGCATTCGACCTGGAACTCGAGGGCTTTCATACCGAAACCGGCCCCGGCGTCTACGAAACTGCCATCCGCTATGACACCGCGCTCCGCGCCGCCGACAAAGCGGCGCTCTTCAAGACCGCGATGAAGGAACTGGCCGCGCGCAACGGCTGCATCGCGACCTTCATGGCCAAGTGGAATGCGGGTCTGCCCGGCTGCAGCGGGCACCTGCACCAGAGCCTCTGGGACGTGGATCGAAAGACCAACCTTTTTTTTGACCAAACACGCTCCGGCGCGATGTCCGGGCTGATGCGTCACTATCTCGCCGGCCAGCTCGAGCTGATGCCGGAAGTCATCGCGCTGATCTGCCCGACCGTGAACTCCTACAAGCGCCTCGTTCCCGGCACGTGGGCGCCCACCACCGTGAGCTGGGGCGTAGAGAATCGGACCACGGCGCTGCGGGCCATCCCCGCCGGTCCCCAGTCCACGCGCGTGGAGTATCGGCTGGCCGGAGCCGACGGGAACCCCTACCTGGCCATGGCCGCCGCATTGGCTACGGGACTCTACGGGATCGAGAACAAGCTGGAGCCGCCGCCGGCCGTCACCGCCAGCGCCTACCAGGCCCAGTTGCCCCGGCTGCCCGGCACGCTTGCCGAAGCGGCCGCGCGCCTGAAGGCCAGCCGTGCCGCGCGGGAGTGCCTGGGTGACGACTTCGTCGAACACTTCGTCGCCACACGTGAATGGGAGGTTCGGCAGTTCAACGCCGCGGTCTCAGATTGGGAGCTGGAGCGCTACTTCGAGATCATATGAACACCGCGCACTTGAAGTCCCTCTTACCGCTGCTGAATAGCAGCATCGGCTTCCGGGCCCGCAAATGCTTGCGGACTGGTCCCGCTGCTGGGGTCTCAGCGTTCATCAGCGTTCAACTGCCGGTCCTTCCGTTCGCCCTCTGGGTCGCTTGCGGTTGCCTTCTTGGTGCCTTGGTGTCTTGGTGGTTCC
>JBKKAI010000463.1:0-5056 GCA_046714815.1 Terriglobia bacterium
GAGCAGCAGCGATTCGGAAACCTGCTTCTGCTTCTGCAGCTCGGCGTTTCGCGCCTCCATCTCCCTGTTGGTCTCGGTCAGCTTCATGCGCGCCATCAGCAGCTCGAACGACATGTTGTTGAAGGCCGCGGCCAGTTCGCCGATCTCGTCGCTCGACGTGATGTCCACGCGGTGGTCGAGTTTGCCTCCGCCGATGGCGGCCGCCCCTTCCTTCAACTTGCTCAGCCCCCCGGCGAGGTATCGCGAAAGGCGGAAGGCCACCACGAACGCCACGATGGTGGAGACGGCGAAGATGAGGACGGCAATCTGGTCGGTGAGGTTGGCCACCCGGTAGAAGTTTTCGCCGGCCGCCTTGACCTCTTGGCTCTCCCGCTCCTGTAACTGCGGCAGCAGCTCCCGCATCACCCGCTGGCCCGTCGGCTCACCGCGAATGGCCAGCTCGGTCAGCGCGCGCGTGTGCTCCTTGCCGAAGCTCTGATAGAAGACCCGCCAGGACTCGCTGAGCTTTCGGTATTCCTTCCCGAACAGCGTGACCAACGCCTTTGAATCGTTCTCGGCGAGCCGGTTGAGCTCGACGACGTGTCGTCCGATTTCGCCCAGCCGGCCTTCGACCCGGGCGATGTCTTCTGGCGCCGTGGGGCTGGCCTCTCGCGGCGAGATACTGCTGAGCAACGTCACCTCTTTGTGAAAATCGCTGAGGTTCTTGTGGATGGAGGCGATGAGACCCTGGCGGGAGATGGCCCGTTGCAGGTCGAGCACAGTCGCCTCGCGCTTCTTGTTCCCCCCAAAATAGACCATCATGTTCAGGCCAAACAGGAGCAGGATGGCCAGAAACGAGAGCGCAAGTCGCCGGCGGATGGTCATGCGGCACTCATCATGAATCAGTCATCAGTGCAGCGGGTAGCCCCGTTCACCGGGCAGGCGTCCGCCGATCTTCAGGACCCTTAATCCCTTGGGGATCTGGGCTGTGTCCACGAACGTGATGGACCCGGGGATGTTGCTGGCCAGTTCAACCGCCATGTCGCTGGAGTAAACGATTTTCGGACCGCTGGCCGTGTCGGCCCGGAAGACTTTTCCGATCCAGTACTGCCGGTACTGCGCCTCGCTCATCTGGTAGATGGTCCGCAGCACCGCGTCGCGCTCGCGGGCCACCGGCGCGCGGATCAGCAGTGTCACCCGCAAGTTCTTGGACCAGTACTGCTTGTCCCCCAGTAGAATGGTGCGGACTTCGCCGAGGCTCAGATCGGTGGCGGGAACTTCGGGATGCACGACGACGGCGACGTCGCCGGCGGGCGCGGCCGGAGTGCGCCGGGGCAATGCGGCCAGGCAGCAGCCCGCCAGCAGGATCAGAAGCCATCCGGCGGAAGAGAGTTTGCTTGTATTCATACAGTCCTCAGAAGGTGAAACTGGTCTGCGCAAAAACGCCATTCACCCTGGGCTGGCCAAGCCGCCGCCGCTGGTTGCGGTATTCCAACTTGAGCGCCGCAAAGTCCGAGATTTCGTAACGCATTCCCACGATGGACCCCGCCAGACTGGGGACCCCCTGGAACACCAAATCGGTCCTTGGGATATGAATATACTCGAAGCGGTAATAAGGCTTCCACAGCTTCTCGAACCAGGGCAGCCGGTAGGCAGCCTGGATGTAGTACGCCTGGCTGTTAAAGGTGTGCGGGCGCCCTACTTCGCTATGGTTGATGTTGGCGGCTTCGGCGATGATCTCCGGGTTCTCCTTGGTCCATACCAGGTGTGCCGAGGTGATCCATTCGCGGAACTCGCGCGGCCCGGCCGGCGTGATCAAGGAGATCTTGTCGCGGTAAACCGAGCCGCCCGTCTGCAAGCCGAACAGGCGGTTCGGCTTGGCGAACAGGTTGGCCAGCCAGGCCCGGTGGTTGTTATTCTCGCCGGCGTCGCCGCCGCGGCTGATCACCGAACCGCGGCCGTTGCCCAACCCCACGTTGTAATTGAGGTTGAGACCGCCGGCCGGCGCCACGCCTTCCACCAACGCCCCGACAAAATGCACCGGGATGAAGCGCCCGCCAAACTGCGTCATCTCCGGGCGGCTGACGCTGGTCTGCAGCCACTGCCCGTGGTGGTAGGCGGTATTCCACCAGTTGATCGGCGTGTGGTAGCGCCCGAACGACACCTTCAGATAATCGCTCTGGTCGTAGCGGACGATGATGCGCTCCACTTCGGCGTTGAAGCCGGTGGCCGCCGGCGTTCCCATTCCGGCGTCGGGCCGCGCGCTGAAGCTCAGCTCGCCAAAGACGTTCACTTTGGGAGAAAGCGCCGAGCTCATATGCAGGATGAGCTGGCCCTCGTTGAAGCCGCTGCGCGAGCCTGTCTGGTCGGTGGCGCTAAAGTTGAAATCGCTGAAGCCGGCGATCTTGAGAGAGGGATAGATCGCCATCGCCACGGCCTCGGGACTGACCGGCGCGGCAGGCCGCTCCTGCTGGACGCCCGCCACTGCCGGCGCTGCCAGCGCCGGAGCCGGAGCTGCCGCAGGCGCCGGAGGTTTCGCGGCGCCTTCCAGTTCGGCAACCCGCTTTTCCAGCCGCTCAATGCGCTGGAGCAGCGATTGGATCAGACCCGCTGAGACCGTGCCTTCCGGGGCCTGCGCCAACAGCGGCAAGGGCACGGCCAGCAACAACGTAAATGCATAGATTGTCGCTTTCACGAACAACTCCTTCGGCGGCGGCGTTGGGGAAAAGACTCCACCGATAGATACCACATTGGGCGCTCCACCGCCGCGTTTTATGCATCGCCGAACAGATCGGGTTGCCGATTCCCGCCGTGCCGATATTGCTGGCCATGGGAGCGCTGGCCGGCGCCGGCAAGCTGTCCTTTCCCGTCGCCGTCCTGGTGGCTGTGGCCGCGGCGATGCTCAGCGATTTCATCTGGTTTCAGCTTGGCCGCCGCCGCGGCCATCCCGTCCTCCGGTTCCTGTGCCGGATCTCGCTCGAGCCGGACTCCTGTGTCCGCCGCACCGAAAACGCTTTCGCCCAAAACCAGGCGCGCGCGTTGCTGTTCGCAAAATTCGTCCCCGGCTTAAGCACCATCGCCCCGCCGCTGGCCGGAATGTTCCGCGTGCGCCTGGCGCGCCTTCTGCTGTGGGACGGCGCGGGGACTCTGCTCTGGGTGGGGGCTTTCAGCGGCGCCGGGCTGGTGTTCAGCGCGCAACTGGAGCGGGTGGCCGCCTATGCCCTGCAGATGGGCAGTTGGCTGGCGGTCTTGCTGGGCGGCTCACTGGCGGCCTACATTGCCATCAAGTACGTCGAGCGGCGGCGCTTCGAGCGGCAGCTCCTCGTCGCCCGCATCACGCCCGAGGAGCTGATGCACAAGATGGAGGCGGGCGAGGAAGTCACCGTTCTCGACCTGCGCCACTCGATCGAGCTGGAAGGCGAGCGCGTAAAGCTTCGCGGCGCTCTGCACCTGCCGGCCGAGGAGCTCGAAACCCGGCACCAGGAAATCCCCCGCGATCGCGACATTATCCTCTACTGCACCTGACCGAACGAAGCCACCAGCGTCCGTGTGGCGCTGCGGCTCCGAAACCGGGGCATCCACCGCGTGCGGCCGCTGGCCGGCGGCCTGGACGCCTGGCGTGCCGCCGGATTCCCTCTGGAACCGATCGACGCTTAGAAAAAAATTTCAGCGAACTAATCTCACTTTCTTACGTCTCTAACAGGAGGCAGGGTGAGCCGGGTTAATTTCGGGGCCGCCGAGGGCAAGGAACAATGCACGCCCACACCCTGTTCGCCGCCACTGTTATTCTCTTTTTCTCCTTCCATCCTGTTTCGGCTCAAGACGCCTTGGAAAAGGGGGAGTTCTATCGCTCGGCGCTGGCTTCGGCGGAGAAGGCCCTGGGGCCCGACCACCCGGCAACAGCCGTTCACGCCAATAACCTGGCTCTTTTCTACCGTGCCCAAGAGCGATACACGGAAGCCGAAGCCCTCTACCGGCGTAGCCTCACGATCCTGGAAAAAACACGTGGCCCCGATTCGCCCGAGGCCGCCAACACCATGAATAACCTGGGGGAACTTTACTGGGCCGCCGGCCGGTTTGACCGCTCGGAGGCGCTGCTTCGACGCGCTGTCGGCATCATGAGGAAAAGCGGGGCCAGTCGGGACCTGGCGTCGCCGCTGAACAACCTTGCGGTCCTGTTCGGCGACCAAGGCAAGTATGGCGAAGCCCATAGACTTTATGACGAGGTCCTGGACATTACCCAGAAGGTCTGGGGACCCGACAGCGCGGAGGCGGGCCGGAGCATGAATAATCTGGCCACGATCCTCCACCTGGAGGGTCGCTACGCCGAAGCCGAAGCGCTGCACCGGCGGTCGCTCGCGATCGGCGAACGGACGTTTGGGCCGGATCGTCTGGAGGTTGCCGTCAACCTCAGCAACCTGGCGACGGTCCTGACTGCGAGTGGCCGGTTTGCGGAGGCCGAGGCGCTGTTGAAACGGTCACTGGCCATCCGGGACAAGGCGCAGGGGCAGCAACACACCGACGTTGCCACCACGCTGTTTAACCTGGCCGAGCATTACCGCATGCGGAAGCGTTATCTTGCTGCCGAACCGTTATGCCGTCGAGCGCTCGCGATTCGCGAAAAGGCGTGGGGACCGGACCATCCCGCCGTCGCTTCCAGCCTGGCCAGCCTGGCCGAGCTGTATCGGACCCTGGGCTACTACGAAAAGGCCGCGCCGCTTTTTGAACGCGCACTGGCCATCCGTGAGAAGGCCCTCGGCGCGAGCCATCCCGCGGTAGCCCGGACGTTACAGAGCCTGGCTATGCTCCATCAGGTGGCAGGAGACTACGGCAAAGCGGAAAGGCTTTACGGGAGGTCGCTGGGAATCCTCGAGTCCGCTCTCGGCCCGAACCATCCCGACGTGGCCACCGTCCTGAGCAATCGTGCGCTACTGCTGCGCAAGATGAACCGCAAGACGCAGGCCGAAGGGCTGGAAATTCGCGTCCGAGCCATTCTTGAGGGGCCGTAGCCGCTCACTACGCGCGTGCTGCCGAGCACAACTATTGAGTCTCGCAGAATACAGTGACGGATGGGCGA
>JBKKAI010000464.1:0-3671 GCA_046714815.1 Terriglobia bacterium
CCCCAGCGGTAAAGCCACCGGTCCGGACAAGCGCCCACGCCCCAGCCGCCAGCAGGATGGTCGCGACCATCGTTACGCGCCGCGATCGGTCCGAGAGATTACGGGTGGCCACCGCCCACGCCACGAAGGCGAGGCCCAGGCCCGGAACAGCCAGAACATACAGAAATATTCATTGCGCCCCGGACGCAATGGACACGTGGACGATGCTCCGTGTCGCGTACAGAGAGCCTGCCATCAGGACGATTGCGCCCAGGCGCTCGTACCAGTGAGCCCGGCTGAAGAACACCCACCATAGGACGATCGCCAACCCGCCGCCGAAGAGCCCTGCCATCAACCCATAGAACAGGGCGTCGGGTACGACGACGGGAACGACAAACATAAGCAGCCACTGCAGGGTCACGATGACCACGCCGGGCCACAGCCGGAGCGGGCGGGCACGATTCCGTTCGCCTTTCTGTATGAGGGTCATAGGTGACATCTGATACGTGCCGCACCGGCCAAATGTTCCCGCCATTTCGCCTCCGCGGCTGCGGCCTCACCGTAGCTGATCGTCGCGCCCGGACACCGGCATTCCCAATGGGGACAGAGTGGCGCAACGCCGGCGACCCGCGCCATTCGATAACGATTGATCATTTGCTGCGAAATGACGAGCGGCCTGGCTGTCCTAGCCCTGTCCTAGCCCGGGCTAGGAGCAGACGGACAAAGCGGCCGCAGCGGGCTCGGGGGAGGCGCCGGCGAAGAATTCGTCCACGCGCAAGAGGATTTCGGGCGCCGCGTGCGAGTCGTGGATGGCGCGGCGCAACTGCGCGCCGTTGCGGACGCCGTGGGTGAAATAGCCGGCGAACTGCTTCATCTTGCCGGTAACCTCCGGGCCGCCATCTTCCACCAGCATCGAGTAATAATCGCGGATCATGTGGAAGCGGTCGAGGTCGGTGGGCCGCGTGTAGCGGCCGGCGGCGCGGAACTCGGCGATCTGACGGAAAATCCAGGGATTGCTGGCGGCGGCGCGGCCCACCATCACCGCATCGCAGCCGGTCTCGGCCACCATTCGGGCGGCGTCTTCCGGCGTCTGGACGTCACCGTTGCCGATCACCGGGATGCTCACGCTCTGTTTAACTTCGGCGATCAGCCGCCAGTCGGCGACGCCGCCAAAGCCCTGCAGGCGGGTGCGCGGATGCAGGGCTACGGCGTTCAGGCCGCAGTCCTCGGCCAGCCGCGCCACGTCGCGCGCCACGATCTCCTGATCGCTCCAGCCGGAGCGGAACTTCAGCGTAAAGGGCAGGCGCACGGCGGCGCGCACCGTTTGCAGAATCCGCTCGAGCAGGCCGAGGTCGCGCAACAGCCCCGATCCGCCGTTGCACTTCACCACTTTCTTGGCGGGACAGCCCAGGTTCAGGTCCAGCGCGTCGAAGCCCAACTGCTCGACGATTCGCGCGGCGTCGGCCAGGCGCGCCGGGTCGGAGCCGAAAAGCTGCGCCGAAATCGGCCGCTCGTCCGGGTCGAAATCCAGGTAGCGCAACGCACGTCGCCGCTTGTTGGCTGGAAGCGGCCACTCGCGGGTGATGGCGTCGCTCGAAGTGAACTCGGTCATGATCAGCCCACACCCGCCCAGCCGCCGGATGAACTGGCGAAACACGGTGTCGGTGAGGCCGGCCATAGGGGCCAGCACCGTCGCCGGGCGGATGTTGACGCCGGAGCAGCCGCCTGGCGGCCCGGCGATATGGAGGCATTCGGGAACCATTCCTGACGATTATATCACCGGCGATTTTTCGGTGGCGGCCCTACACCCGGATGCGCGCGCGCCAGAGCAGGTAGCCGGCCACCTGTTTTACCGTCAGCCAGGCGCGCTCGCGAAACGGTATTTCGCGCCGGCTTTCGCGCGGTGAGCCGTAGGCTTCGATGCCTTTGCTCTCAAACTGGCGCTTGATGCGGAACAGGTGATAGCCGTCGCTGACGGCGATGCAGGTCCGCAGGTTGTTGCGCTGCATCATCTCGGCCACCGCCACCACGGTTGCCGCCGTGCTGGTGCTCTCTTCCTCCATCAGGATGTTCTCGGGCGGCACGCCCTGCGAAACCAGGTAATTGCGCCCGACGCCGCCTTCAGTAAAGTGCGGGTCGCCGCCCGGCCCGCCGGTGGTGATGATTTTTTTCGCCAGATCGCGGCGGTAGAGATCGAGCGCATGGTCCAGCCGCCCCTTCAGCACCGGAGATGGCTTGCCGCGGTATTCGGCCGCGCCGAAAACGACGATGACCGAGGCGGGCCGTGATTCGTCGCGCTGCGCCACCGACCAGACCTGCCAGGACAGGTAGCCGAGCCAGGCCGCCGCCAGCATCGCCGTCGCCGCGAGCAGCAGGATGAGCACGGGGCGCCGCCGCCGGCCGCCTCGTCCGCTCATGCCGCGAGGAACTCCGCGATCTGCTCGGCTGGAATGGCGCCGTCCCGAATCAGACGCCAGCCGTCATGGGTGACTTCGACGATGGTGGAGGCCACTGGAATGTTCGATTCGCCGCCGTCGAGAATCAATGGCAGCCGCTGGCCCATGCAGCACCGCACCTCCTCGGCGGTGCAGCATTCCGGCATGCCGGCGGGGTTGGCGCTGGTGCCGGTGAGCGGCGCGTCCATCAAGCGAATCAGTGACACCGGGATCTTTGCGCTCGGAAGACGTACCGCGACCTTGCCGGTGTTGCCGGTGATCTTCAGCGGGACGCGTCCCGAGGCTTCAATCACCAGCGTGAGCGGCCCCGGCCAGAAGCGTCGCGCCAGCGCATAGAAGCGGTCCGGCAGCATGCCGGAAGAGAGCTCTTCGGCGCGCTCCACTGATTCCACCAGCAGCAGCACCGGCTTGTGTGCCGGCCGCCCCTTGATCTTGAAAATCTCCTCGACCGCATGGAGGTTGAACGGGTCGGCAGCCAGTCCGTAGAAGGTGTCGGTGGGAATGGAGATCACCCGGCCGCGCCGCAGCATGTCGGCGGCGTATTCCAGGCAGAGCGGATCGGGCGATAGGGCATTGACCTTGAGCAGTTCCGCCACGCACACCTCACACACAAACCCTGCCGCGCCGGGGCACGCGAAATTTCGCCAACGTAACACGCGCCCCCACTCAAGTCAACGAACTGTCCGACGGGGACGCAGGCAAGCCACGCAAGTCCTGACAGTCCTGACCTTCGGGGCTCCGGATTGGCGCATGTTACACTGCCTTCCCCTGAGGGTTCTGGCGTAAGAGAAATGAGTGCCGCCGCTTCCGTCGAATTCCGCAACGTTTCCTATCGCCTGCCCGCCGGAAACAGCGGCGGTGAGCGCCCGCTGCTCGACTCCCTGAGCCTGCAAGTGCGTCGCGGCGAGACGCTGGTGCTGCTGGGACGCAGCGGCTCGGGAAAGACCACTACGCTGAAAATGGTCAACCGCCTGCTGGTTCCGAGCGCGGGCGAGGTGCGCGTCGAGGGCCGCGCCACCACCGGCTGGGACCCGATCCGGCTGCGGCGCGGCATCGGCTACGTGATCCAGGAAGCGGGCCTGTTTCCGCACTTCACCGTCGAGCGCAATATCGGATTGTTGCCACGGCTGGAAGGCTGGCCACCCGATCGCGCCCGGGCGCGTGTGGCTGAGCTGCTGGCGCTGGTAGGACTGGATCCAGAACTGGGCAGCCGCTACCCGCGCCAGCTCTCGGGCG
>JBKKAI010000465.1:0-4934 GCA_046714815.1 Terriglobia bacterium
AGATATTGCAACGGGATAAAATAAAGACGTACTCAATAATACAACCTTTGACAACTGCGACGCCCATATTTCCCCGGACGCCCGGTGGGTCGTTTTCCACGCTCAGAACAGCCCGCAAACCAGGCAGTTGTTTGTGGCGCCGTTCCGGGAAGCGGACATCCCGGTCAGTGACTGGATTGCCCTCACGGACGGCTCCGCGATGGACCGCAACGGTTGCTGGTCGCCGGACGGTAACACCGTTTATTTCCTCTCGGAGCGAGACGGCTTCCGATGTGTCTGGGCCCAACGACTGGACCGGGCAACCAGGCGTCCCGCCGGACCGGCGTTCGGCATATTCCACGCCCACAACGCCAGGCGCTCGTTGGTTAACCTCAGCGACCCAGCGGCTGCCGGGCCATCAGTCGCGTCCGGGAAGCTGGTGTTTGGCATGGGCGAGCTCTCCGGGAACGTATGGATGGCGCGCAGGCCGGACCCAAAGTGAGCGGTTTGCAATTCCCGCGCCGTTTGCTGTACCCTCGAAGTTTATCTTGAGAAGTTTCATCTTGAAAGGAGCCGACCATGCCGGGTGTGACCGCTCACCGTGTGGAAGCCAAACAGTTCAAATCCATCTCCGCGAAGCTCGACGGAATCTCCGAACGGACCATGACCGAGCACTACAAGCTCTACCAGGGATACATCAATAAATACAACGAAGTCATGGAGAAGTTGGACGGCGCCGACCGTTCCAAGGCCAACCAGGTGTTCAGCGACATCCGCTCGTTGAAAGTGGACTTGACCTTCGCCATCGGCGGCGTCAAGAACCACGAGATCTACTTCAATCACCTGGGCGGCTCGGCGCGCGAGCCCGGGGCCAAGGTGAAAGGCGCCATTGAAAAATGGTTCGGTTCGGTGGACAAGTGGAAAGAGGACTTGAAGGCCACCGGCATCGCCTCTCGCGGCTGGGCCTGGACCGCCTGTGACTACGACTACGGCTACCTGTTCAACTACGCCGGCGACGCCCAGAACTCCTTCCCGGTGTGGAACGCGCAGCCGATCATTGCTCTCGATGTGTACGAGCATGCCTACTACATTGACCATGGGACGGCGCGCGCCGCGTACATTGACGCGTTCTTCAAGAATCTGGACTGGGATGCCGTGGCAGAAAACTTCGAAAGGCTGAAAAAATAGAGCCATGCGGAATTGGGCCGCTGCGGCGATGCTGCTGTGGGCGGCCGCCGCGCCTGGCAACACATCGCTGTTGATCGAGCCGGCCGATCTGAAGCAATCGCTCGGGCGCTTGCGTGTGGTGGACGTTCGTGCGGCCGAGGATTTCGCCAAGGGACACATCCCCGGCGCGGTCAACCGCCCCGTGCGCACGCTCGATAACCTGGAAGCAAACCGCCTCGGACTGCCGCTGCCGCTCGACCAGGCCGGCGAGATGTTTCGCGATCTCGGGATTGACAAGGACACGCGCGTGGTGGCCTACGATGACCACGGCGGACGCTATGCCGCGCGCTTCTTCTGGGTCGCCGAGTTTTTCGGCCACAAGCACGTGCGCGTGCTCAACGGCGGCTGGCAGGCGTGGCTGACCGAAGGGGGGGCGCAGCAAACCGAGACAACATCTCCGCCGCCTGGCTCGTTCCGGCCGCGGGCCGGCAAGAACCGGATCGCCACCGCCGAGTGGGTCCGCGACCGCCTCGACAAGAAAAAGAAGCCGCCTCTGCTCGACGCCCGCACCCCGGAGGAATTCACCGGCGAGTCCGCGCCGAACGGCCTGCGGCCCGGCCACATCCCCGGCGCCGTCCACTTTGACTGGCGCGACACCACCACGGGCAACGGCCGCGGCCGCTTCAAGCCCACCGAGGAATTGCGCCGCCTGGTGCTGGCCCGCGGCGTGGATTTCCGCCGCGACTGCGTGGTTTATTGCACCCTCGGCCTGCGCGCCTCGCAGCTTTACTTCATCCTGCGCCTGCTCGACCACAAGAAAGTCCGCAACTTCGACGGCTCCTGGGAAGACTGGTCGCCCCGCGCCGGCTATCCCGCCGCTAACTGAGGAGTCAGGAGTCAGGAGAAAGGTCAGGAGACAAGGAGACAGGAGTCAGGATGCCGGAGCTGCCCGAGGTGGAGACGATCGTGCGCGGGCTCGGCGCCTGCCTGCCCGGGCGGCGCATCACGCGCGCAGTCTTCCGGCAGCCGCGCGTGCTGCTGACGCCGGCGCCGCAGATGTCGCGCGCGCTGGCGGGCGCGACGGTAACCGCGGTGGAGCGCTTCGGGAAGCACATCGTGTTGCGCATGACGGGCCGCAGCGGTCCGTTTTGTTTCCTCGCGCACCTGGGGATGACCGGGCAACTGGTCTGCGAGGCGCGGTCCCGGCGCCCGCGGCCGCACACGCACGCCTGGCTGGAACTGGCGGACCACGGCGAGGTGCTGCGTTACACCGACATCCGCCAGTTCGGACGGCTGGAGATCGCGCCCGGCCTGCCGCCACGCCTGGCGCGCCTGGGGCCGGACCCGCTGGCCATTGACGAAGAAGAATTCGCGCGGCTCCTGCGCGCGCGCTCCGCGCGCGTGAAAGCGCTGCTGCTCGACCAGCATTTCCTGCGCGGCCTCGGCAACATTTACGCCGACGAAGCGCTGTTCCGCGCCGGAGTGCGCCCCGCCGCGCCCGGCAGCCGGATTTCCCGCCCGCGCGTCTCCGCTTTGTGGCATTCTATCCGGTCTGTCCTGCAAGAGGCGATCGCGCACGGAGGCTCGTCGGTCTCCGATTACGTGAATGCCGGTGGGCGGGCCGGCGCCTTCCAGAACCTGCACCGCGTTTACGGGCGCGCGGGCCAGGCCTGCCTGAGCTGTGGCGCCCGCTTGCGCCGCGCGCTGGTGGCCGGGCGCGGCACCACGTTCTGCCCGCGCTGCCAGCGACGGTAAACTTTTGAGCACCAGCCCAAACATCCCCACGCAGGCGCTGCCGCGGCGGCTCGGGCTGCTCCAGGCCTCGGCGCTGAACATGTCCAACATGGTCGGCGCCGGCCCGTTCATCACCATCCCGCTGATGCTCGAAACGATGCATGGCCCGCAGGCCATGATCGGCTGGTTCGTCGGCCTGCTCATCGCCGTCTGCGATGGCCTGGTGTGGAGCGAGCTGTCGGTGGCCATGCCCTCCTCCGGCGGCACCTACGAGTACCTGCGGCAGGCCTTTGATCCGCGGCGGTTCGGCCGCTTCATGGCTTTCCTGTTTGTCTTTCAGTACCTGTTCAGCGGGCCGGCCGAAATCGCCAGCGGCGCGATCGGCTTCGGGATGTATTTGAACTACCTGTACGCCGGCTCGCCGCTGCTGATCAAAGCGCTGCCGCCGCTGGTTTGTCTGGTATGCACGGCGCTGCTCTACCGGCGCATCGAGAGCATCGGGAAGCTGGCGGTGGTGATGTGGAGCGGCATGCTGGCCACTATCGCCATCATCATCGCGCTGGGGCTATGGAACTTCGACGCCTCGAAGCTGCAGTTTCCGCCGGACGCCTTCCGCCTGGACCGCGGTTTTTTCACCGGTCTGGGCGCGGCCATGCTCATCGCCATGTACGACTACCTCGGCTACTACGACGTCTGTTACGTGGCCGAAGAGGTGAAGGAACCGCGGCGCGTGCTGCCGGCTTCCATCCTGATCTCGGTGGTGGCGGTGGCCGCCATCTACTTCTTGATGAACCTGAGCCTGATCTCGGTGGTGCCCTGGCAGGAGGCCATCGGTTCGCCGGCCCGGCAGTACCTCGCCTCGGAGTTCATGGAACGCGTGGCGGGCCGGCCGGCGGCGATCGCCGTGACGCTGATGATCCTGTGGACCGCGCTGGCATCGGTGTTCGCGCTGATGCTGGGCGCGTCGCGGATTCTTTACGCCGCCGCGCGCGACGGCTTTTTCTTCCGCGCCTTCGCCCGCCTCCACCCCACCGGCCAGTTCCCTTACCTGGCGCTGCTTACCATCGGAGTGCTCTCCGCTGTCGCCAGCCTGTTCAAGCTGGATGAAGTGATCAACGGCCTGATCGTGGTGCGGGTGGCGGTGCAGTTTGTCGGGCAGATCATCGCCCTGTTTTTCCTCCACCACGTGCGGCGCGATGTTCCGCTCCCGTTCCGGATGTGGTTCTACCCGCTGCCGGCGCTGGTGGCGCTGGTCGGCTGGCTTTACATTTTCTGCACGGCGCAATTGGTCTATATTCAGATGACCGCCGCGGTGATTGCCGCCGGCGGCGCCGCTTACCTGGTCTGGTCGTGGCGGACGCGGTCGTGGCCATTCGCCGGGTCAGCACCCGAGTAGAACCAGAGTCGAACCCGAGTCGGAACCCGAGTCGGAACCATGACGCGTGACTTTGCTATCGGCGTGGATGTCGGCGGCACCAACCTCCGGGTGGCCGCGATTGACACCGCCGGGCAGCTTCTGGAAAAAATCAGCCTCGGCACCGACCTGCAGGCCGGGCGCGATGCCGTGTTGGAAGAGATGTGCGCGGCGGTGGCGGCGCTGCGCGATCGGCACGCCTCAACAGAATCGAAAAAGCGGCCATCGAAAAAGCTGGAATCGAAAAAGCGGCCATCGGAAAAACCGGCGGCGGGTGCGCGGCTGGCCGGCATCGGCTTCGGCGTGCCCGGACTGATCTACATGGACGAGGGCAAGATTCGCGAGTCGCCGAACCTTCCGGGATGGGATAATTACCCGATCCGCGACGAAATCGAGCGCCGGCTCGGAACGCAGGTAATCCTGGAGAATGACGCCAATGCCGCGGCGCTCGGCGAAAAGTGGATGGGGCTGGGGCGGGACCTCCCCAGGGGCAGGGACAGCCTGGCGATCCTGACGCTCGGCACCGGCGTGGGCGGCGGGCTGGTGCAGAACGGCCGGATCTGGCACGGCATGCTGGGCATGGCGGGGGAGCTGGGACACATCACCGTCAGCCCCGACGGTCCGCGCTGCGGCTGCGGCA
>JBKKAI010000466.1:0-3307 GCA_046714815.1 Terriglobia bacterium
CCCAGCCATTCCAGCAGCGGGATCAGCAGCAGGCATCCCAGCGCGGCGCCGGACAGGTCGGCGAAATAAACGGTGCCGGCATGGCGCGCCGTGCGGGCCAGCGCCACGGCCATCGCCAGCCCGGAAAAAAAGAACGGCAGCATCGCCGAGAAATAGACAATGGCGAGGGGCACCAGCGTTTTCGCCGAAAAGTCCAGCGCGACACGCTGCCCCAGGATCACGGCCAAAGCGGCAACCGTCACCACGCCGTTCAGGGCGGCGACCGGGGCCAGCCGCGCCCAGACTCCGCCGCGTTCCAGCCAGTCCGCCAGAAAATAGGAGCACAGGCCGCCCGCCCCCAGTCCCAGCAGGGCCACCGAAATGGCCATGAACGCGAAGTGGTAGAAGAGGATCACCGAGAAGATTCGGGTGAGCGCCAGTTCCGCCAGCAGCGTGGCCATCGCGGTGGAGAAAACGCCGGCCAGGACCCAGCGCCAGGCGCCGGGATCCATCGTCGAATCAGAGGGTGGGGACATAGTTGTTGAGTCGTTGAGTGCCGGCGGTGCGCTGCACGATCCCCTTCAGGAAAACATACATGCAGAAGTACTCCACGGCGAATGGGGGAAAGCCGAGGTAACCCGGCGCGGGCATCTCGAAGATCTTGGCGTTCTGGAGGATGGGAAACACGTAGATCCATTTTCCGGTGGCCCAGTAATTCCAGAACTCCCAGAAAATGCCGCAGACGGCGCCGGAAACCGCGAGCGCGTAAAGGCGGCCGCGGCGGCCGGCGGCGAGCTCGTCGAGCAGTGAGGCGCCGCCCAGGCGGGAGTTGAGAGGGTCGAGCAGAAAAATGAAGCCCAGCCAGACCAGGCCGAACAGGTACGCCGCGACAGGCCGCGGGACGGCCAGCGGAACGATCAGCATCACCGCGCCCAGCGGCGGCAATATCTTCCGCACCCGATCGGAGACGCCAAGCGGCGAATAGGAGCGCTGCCACAAGCCCACGGCGCCGAAAAAGTGCGCGGTCTCAAGCATCGCCGGCCAGATGGTGGTGAACGCCCAGGCATAGCCGACGTAGCGCGCCAGCGGGTCGGCGGGCACGCCGATATAGGTCCAGTTCTCCAGCCGCAGATTGTAGGCCTCGAAGATCAGCCAGAACGGCGCGGAAATCGCGGCGGCCGCCAGAAATTCACGCCCGCGCCCGTGAATCAGCGAGTCACCGGTGATCGAAAGCACCGCGGCGTCCATGACGGCGATATATCCGGTCCAGACAATCGGCGTAAAGAAAGTGGACAACGGCTGTCGTCCTTGAAAGAGCAGGAGTTCGGCGATGGCGATCACCGCCAGTCCCAGGTAGCCGTAATGCGGGAAGGGACGGGCGTGCGGGCGGAGCCGATAGAGCGCGGCCATCCACGCCGCCGCCGCTGCGGTCAGCGCCAGGCCGATTGCGGTTGTCGTCATGCGGTTTTATGAATGTACCATGCACCGCAGGTCCGATTCAAAAGGCGTGGTAAGCTGTGCGGATGCGGGTGGCGGGCGAGGCGGCTTGTGCCGCCGTCGAAACATTGGAGATGGCCGCGGTGCCGGCGGGCTGGTACGGCATGGGGAGCGCCGAAGGGGAAGGGCGCGACGAAGAAAGGCCTCTGCACCGCGTCCGGGTGGATGCGTTTAAGATGGCTCGCTGCCAGGTAACCAACCGCGAGTATGCGGCGTTCCTAAAGGCCACCGGCCATCCGCCTCCGCCGTTCTGGACGCAGCCGGAATTCTCCGCGCCGGAGCAGCCGGTCTGCGGCCCGAATTGGTTTGAGGCCAGGGAATACTGCCGGTGGCTCAGCCGCGTGACCGGCGAGCTCTACCGGCTGCCGACTGAAGCCGAATGGGAGCGGGCGGCCCGCGGCGGCGCCGAAGGCCGCCGGTACCCGTGGGGCGACGCCGACCCGGCCGAACGCCCGGACTACTCGCGTCGCTGGAAACACGGGCCGGAGCCGGTGGGCAGCGCGCCGCCGAACGATTACGGAATTTTCGACCTTTGCGAGAACGTACACGAGTGGTGCCTGGACTGGTATGACGCCGGCTTCTACGCGGCATCGCCGGAGCAGAACCCGGTGAGCAGCGTGGCGGGTTGCCCGCCACGCTGCCGGCGGCCCGGAACAGCTCCGGCAGTGGGGCCGGCGCGGCGGTCGTCGCGCGGCGGTTCCTGGCGGCACCACATCAGGATTTCCCGGTGCGCCGCGCGGAGCGCCATCCCGCCGGCCTTTCAGTACGCCGATTACGGCTTCCGTGTGGTGCGGAGCGAGCTGGAATTCGCGGACTTGTCCGCCTGACTTGGAGAGAAACGAATGCCCGAATTTCGACAGAACCCGATTACCAAAGAATGGGTGATTATTGCCACCGAGCGGGCGCGGCGTCCCGACGAATTCGCGCATAACCGGCAGAGAGCGCCGGAGAGCCCGAAGTTCGTGCCCGACTGCCCCTTCTGCCCCGGCAACGAGCGGCTGTCGCCGCCCGAGACGTGGCGGAGCGACACCAACGGCCGGTGGGACGTACGGGTAATCCCCAACAAGTTTTCGGCGTTGTCGCTCGATGGCAAGCGGGCGCGCCGCAACGAGGGCCTGAAGCGCACCGCCGCGGGCGTGGGCATCCACGAGGTGATCATCGAAACGCCGGACCACAGCGCGACCTTGGCGCTGGCGGCGCAGCCCCACATGGAGAAGATCATCCGCGCGTACAAGGAGCGCTATTTTTCCGCCAGCGAGGACCCGCGCGTTGAATTGATCACCATCTTCAAGAATCACGGCCTGATGGGCGGCGCTTCGGTGGAGCACGCGCACTCCCAGTTGATCGCCACGCCGATCATCTCGCCCCAGGTCCGCAACCGCATGGAGGAAGCGCTGCGCCATTTCGACGAGGCCGGCGACTGCATCTTCTGCAAGGTGCTGATGGACGAAATGTACGACGCCAAGCGCATCATCACCGAAAACCCGCATTTCGTCGCCTTCATTCCCTTCGCTTCGCTGTCGCCGTTCCATACCTGGATTTTCCCGCGGCGGCACATGGCGTCGTTCGGCGAGATCCGGGACGACGAGATGAAGTCCATGGCGGCGATCCTGCGCGACACGCTGGCCCGCCTCTATCACGGCCTGGATAACCCCGACTACAACTACACCATCCGCACCGCGCCCAGCGAGAACCGCTATTGCAAGTACTATCACTGGTACATCAGCCTGATCCCGCGGCTGACCAAGGTGGCCGGCTTCGAGATCGGCTCCGGTTTCTTTGTCAACGTCACGCTGCCGGAAGACAACGCCGAGTTCCTGCGCAATGTCAG
>JBKKAI010000467.1:0-7552 GCA_046714815.1 Terriglobia bacterium
CCTTAGAACCGCACAGGCAGGAATGCCTGTGCCACACTACTCTTTCAGAAACTCCCGGACGATCTCGGCAAACTCCTCCGGCCTTTCAATCGGCGGCAGGTGGCCGCATTTTTCGATGATCTTCAACTTCGAGCCGGCAATGCCTTCGTGGTATGCCCGGCCGAACCCGAGCGACAGCAGCCCGTCGGAGTCGCCCCACACCACCAGCGCCGGACAGCGGATGCGGCGCAAGCGCCCGTTCAGCTTCGGGTTATGGAAGTACGGGTTCCAGGCAACGCGCGCGGTGGCCTGCCGCGCCCGATAATGAAACAGCAACTGGTTAAAGGGAATCACGTCGGGGATGAAGCCGCGCGCCACCGTGGATTCGGGGTCGTGGAAACAGCGCCGCCGCATCTCCCGCGGGTAATCCGGGTTGCTCATGGCATCCTGAAAGAACTCGAACGGGTCGTCGTAATCGGGCAAGTGGATCCCGCAGGCATCCACCAGCACCAGGCGCTCGACGCGCTCGGGATTGCGCGTGGCCAGCTCGGCCGCCAGCCAGCCGCCCAGCGAAAGGCCCACAATGTTTGCCCGGCCGAGGCCCAGGTGGTCGAGCAGGTCCAGGTAGTGGAAGGCCAGGTCTTCCATGTCGTCAATGTGATCCAGGCCTTCGGAGCCGGCGAAGCCGGGGTGCGCCGGGGCCAGGACGTCGAAGTCGCGCGCCAGCAATTCATGGAAAGGCAGCCAGGCGACTTCGCCGCCGGCACTGTGCAGGTAGAGGAGCGGCGGGCCGCTGCCGCCGCGCAGCATCTGCAGCGGCGCGCCGTTCAACTGCAGCATTTCCATTTTGTGAGCCACTGGCGCCGGCACTAGTTGCTCCTCCCCGCTCCCGCCGGAATGGGCGCGCGCGCGGCGAGTTTCTCGCCGAATTCACGGCGCAGCGCCGGCAGCACCGACTCGGCGAAGCGCTCCATGCTGCGCCGCGCCAGCGGCGTGGGCATCGAGCCCACCTGGAAGCCGAACAGCAGGTTGCCGCATCCCAGCGCCTCCACCACCTCGGAGACGCGCCCGAGCACCGTCTGCGGGCTGCCGGCAATCAGGTAGCCGCCCGCCAGCAACTCCTCCCAACTGTTCACCGCGGTCATGAACTGCTCGCGGGCCTGCGCCATGCGTATCAGCGACTGCGGGCTGGTGTAACCGGGCGGCGAGACGATCAGCCCCTTCATCAGCTTGCGGATGAAGTACCAGACGTGCGGCTCGAACTCGCGGCGCGCGTTCTCGTCGGTGTCGGAAACGTAGACGCCGACGGGGAATCCCATCTGCTCCGGATCGGCCTCATAGCCCTGCTTGCGGCAGGCGTCGCGGAAGTAGTTCATCGTCTTCTTGAAGATGTCCACGTGGAAGTAAGGGATGCCCATGTAGGAGTAGCGCATCTTCGCCACCCAGTCCATGGTCTCCACCGACCCGGCGCCGGGCACCCAGATGGGCGGGTGCGGCTGCTGCAGCGGCCGCGGCCAGATGTTCACGTAGCGCAACCGCGTGAATTTGCCGTGGAAGGAAAAGGGGCCGGGCTCGGTCCAGGAACGCAGGATCAGGTCGTGCGCCTCGTGAAACCGGTCGCGTGCCTGGGTTGGGTTGATGCCGTAGGAGTAGTATTCCGGCCCGCCGCCCACCACCAGTCCGGCGATCAAACGCCCGCCGCTCATCACGTCAATCATCGCGAACTCTTCGGCTACGCGGATCGGCGGATTGTAGAGCGGCAGCGCGTTGCCGATCACCGCGAGCTTCACCTTCTTCGTGGTGCGCGCCAGCGCCGCTGCCATCAGGTTCGGCGAGGGCATGTTGCCGTAGGCGTTCTGGTGGTGCTCGTTTACGCAGACACCGTCAAAGCCCAACTCCTCGGCATACTCCAACAGGTCCAGGTACTCGTTATAAAGCCGGTAACCCACCTGCGGTTCGTACAGCCGGTTGGGGCACGTAACCCAGGCGGGACCGTCGTAATCGGCCGGAAGGTGCGGCCAGGACATTAGATGGAAACAAAAGACTTTCATCACGCTCCTCGGAGAGCGGGAATGGTAACACAACCAGTAGGACAGCCTTCAGGCTGACCACGGACCGTCACGACAGCCTTTTTCTTTTCAACACGGCCGCACAAAACCACCTGTATTTCACCTGCATTTGCAGGTGGCGCCGCTCAAGTCCCCAGGCGGCAGTCGCCAGAGGTGCTTGCGTTGTGAAGGCTGTCCTTCTGGGGGCAGGCCGGCCACTCGATTTACGCAGGGATGTAATCTGTCGGCGCCGGCAGGCTCGCCTCCCTACAAGGCTTCGTTCAGCCGCCGGATTTCCTTGAAGAGAAAATCGAAGTCGCGGAAAGGCTCGCCGCCGTTGCGGGACCAGCGCACCCGGCCCTGCTTGTCAATCAGGATAGTCGAGTGCAGCTCCAGTTCCTCAAAATCGTCGTAGGACTGGAAGCGGCGGGCATTCTCGAACTTCGCGTCGGAAAGCAGGCGGAAGGAAAGCTCGCCCATCTTCAGCGAGGCCGCGTTTTCCTCCGGCGTGTCGCTGCTGATGGCCAGCACCTCGGTGTTCAGCTTGAGGAAGTCGGCCTTTTTCTTGTTCACCTCGATGAGCTGTTCCAGGCAGTGGGCACACTCTTCGCCGAGGTAGAAGACCAGCAGCACATTTCGGCCACGGTATTCGTCGAGTGAAACGCGTTGGCCCTTGTGGTCGAGCGCCTCGAGCTTCGGCGCCTCGTACGGCTCCCAAGCGTTGGGGCCCAGGTGATCGAGCGCGGCCGCGCGGTAGTTCCGCTGCGGGCGGGGCGAGCTGTCCTTCGGGCCGGCCTTGATCCCGAGCGCCTGTGCCTGCTCCAGCCATTTCAGGCCGGGATCGGCGTCGGACCAGACGTAGAGCAGCCGCGCCAGCGCTTCCCGCGCTTTTTCATTCTCGCCCAGCGCCGCATGGGCCTCGACCAGGCCGGAAAGCGCGAAGCCGTCGTTGCGCACCACCTCGAGGGTCTTGTGGAACGCGGCCACGGCCAGCGCCGGGCTCTTCTGCATCAGGTAGGCGCGCCCCAGCGTGGTGTAGAGGACGTTGGGAAGCTCGGGCGGGTCGTCTTCGCGATCGCGCAGATCCAGCTCGCGGTGGGCGGCATCGGCCAGCGTCCCCAGGCCGTTCAGGACGTCGCCCCGCGCCAGCGCCAGCAGCGCCTTCAATTCCAGCGCCTGGATGGTATAGATCTCATCCAGCCACTTGTTCTCCGGCTTCTGGACCTCTTTCTTGAGATCCACGTGGGCGGCGTAGCTTTTCGCGGCCTTGTCGAGATCGCCCAGGCCAATATGGGCGATCGCCTCGCTGTAGGCCTTGCTCACCTTGTGCTGGACGGTCGTGCCCCAGGGCAGCATCTTGGGGTCGAGCACGTCGCGCCAGCGCTCGAACTTGATGAGGGCGCGCATCATGGCCATGAGGCCGGCGCGCTGGGCGCCGTAGCGGGCCGGGTCGTTGTACTTCGGGTCGAGCGGGGCGGCGATCAATTGCCTGGCGCCGCTGATGGCCGCGTCCGCCATTCCCAACTGCTCCTGGATGTAAGCCAGGTAGTTGCGGTTATGCGCGTAATTCCAGTTGTTGAACGGAAATGTCAGGCGCCGGCGCATGTACTGCTTCTCGACGCGCGTCGCCGCGTCCATCGAAATGGCCGCCTCGTGCCACATGCCCACGCCGCTGTAGATGTGGCCCGGCATGTGCTGCGCGTGGCCGATCTGCGGCGCGAGCCGCCCGTAGATGGCGCAACTGTCGAGCGCGACGTCGCCTTCGCGGCTGTCCCAGGTGTGAATGCGGTAATGATGCGCGCCGGGATGGTTCGGCTCCCGCGCCAGCGCCTGCTTCAACAGCAGGTCGTTGCCGACGCGGCTGGGGCTGCCGATGTTTTCCGCGGCAAACAGCGTCTTGGCCTCCACGTCATCGGGATACTTCAGGATGATCTTTTCCAGCAGCCGCCGGAAATTCTCGCGCCGCTTGTCGCCGGACTCCTCGGGCTTGTACAGCTCCTCCCAGGCCTCAATGTACAGCCGCTCGCGCTCGCTCGCTTTGTGCTTCCGCTTGGCCGCTTCCCGCATGAATGCGGCGCTGCGATCGCGGTCCGAGGCGGAGCGCGCCAGGCCCCAATAGGCCATGGCGTTGTCCGGCTCCAGCTTCAGGCACCAGCGGAAGGCGCGCTCGGCCTCGTAAAACCAGAAAGAGTGCAGCAGCGTGTTGCCCTGATCGAACCACATCTGCACATCGGGCTTCGCCGTGGTGATCGGAAAATGGGTCTTGCCGATGCCTTCGATCACCCAGGGCTTCTGCCGGGGACCCACGTCGAAGGCCTCGCCGTGCGCCGAGTGCCCCATCTTGATGAACTCCGGCGTTCCCGGCCGGGGCGCGGCCCGGTCCTGCGCCTCCAGGGCCGCTGCCAGAAGCAGAAACGGGACAAGTGGGGCAAAAGCGCGCATCACGGGCTCCTTATTGTCGCGCCCAAGAGAATATCAAAAAAGGAACAGCAGTCCGGCCGAAAAACGTTTTTCTAGATGCGGCTTCGAGCGTACATTTTGTACGTAACCAGAGGCTTGGCACTTGGTCATCGATACATCGGCTGTGCTTGCGGTGTTGCTCGCAGAACCCACGCGGCCGGCGCTTATTGCTGCCACGGAAGGCGCACAGAAGGCCGTACTCCCCGGAGCCGCGACACACCGGCCAGGAAAAGGGGCCGGGAAAAAGGGGACGGGGATCGCCCGCTTGCCGGCTGGCCATTACCACGGTAATATATTCTCCATGCCGCTCGCCCACTCGAAGCTGACCGCGCAGGGCCAGATCTCCATACCGGCCGAGGTCCGGCGCCGGCTTGGAATAGGTCCGGGCTCTGTCCTGGAGTGGGATGTAGAGGGCGAACAGATCGTGGTCCGCCGGGCCGGCCGCTACACCTCCGAGGATGTGCATCGCGCGCTGTTCGCGACATCGCCCAAGCCGCGCACACTGAAGGAGCTGAAGCGGGGCGTCCAGAAGTACGTGCGGGGACGTCATGCGCGCCGTTGACACCAATCTTCTGGTCCGCCTCGCAACGCGGGATGACACCAAGCAAGTCGCGGCAGCAGAGGCTTTCGTTGCGAGGGGAGCCTGGGTTTCACACCTCGTGATGGCCGAGGCCGTTTGGGTACTGACGTCGGTTTACGACCTTGGTCCAAGGGAGATCGCCACGGCGGTCGCCATGTTTCTCAACCACGAGGACCTGACGGTGCAGGACTCGGACGCCGTGGCGGCCGCCCTGGAGCAGTACCGGAAGAAGCCCATGCTTGGTTTTTCCGATTGCCTCGTGCTCGAGGTCGCCCGCAAGGCCGGACACCTGCCGCTGGGCACGTTCGACCGGGAACTCGGCAAGCTCCACGGCGTACAGCGGTTGTCGAACTTTCTCCCATGAAGAAGTCGCCGTCGGCGGCTGCGGCCTTGGAAGGCCGCGGCGGCGGGCGTTTTTCTCGAACGACTGAAGGTCGCCGCGCCCTGTGCGCTCTGTGGCATTCTTCGGGTTGCGGCTGCGATAATGGCCTGGATAAAGGAGCGTGAAGAGCGATGAATCTTTGGGTGAAACGGCTGCACATGTATGCCGGGCTGCTGACCTTTTCGGCGCTGCTGGTGTATGGCGCGGCGGGGCTGCTGGCGACGTTTCACGCCGCGCCGGAGAAGCGGGAGAGGGCGGCGCCGGCGGTGAGGGATCACGCCTTTGCGCCGCCGCCCGGCCTGACCGACCTGCAGATCGCCGAACATGTGTACGCGACACTGAAACCGCCGCTGGCGGCGCCCGTTCCCAACTTCGCCGTTCGCCGCAACCGCGACAATGACCTGGCGCTCGATTTCTACAGCGTCAATGGAGTCCAGCGGGCCGTAGTGAAGGAAAAGGACGGCCTCATCCGGGTCGAAACCACGCGCAACGGCTTCTGGCAGTACCTCGACAACCTGCACAGCACCACGATGGGCGCGCGCACGCCCCACCTGCGGGCCCGCCTCTGGAAGTATTACAACGAATTCGCGATGTGGTGCCTGATCGGCATGACCCTGTCGGGCGTTTACCTGTGGCTGGCGTCGCGGCCGCGATTCCGCGCGGCGCAGGCCTGTTTTGCCGGGGGCTGCGCGCTGTTCGTGGCCCTCTATATCGCCGTGCGGTGACACACATGTATCGCTGGCTCCGCAACACGCACCTGCTGCTCGGGCTGTTCAGCTTTGCCTTTCTGCTGATGTACGGAATCAGCGCCGTGCAGATGTCGCACAACGCCTGGTTCAAGCTGAAGCCGCGGGTCAGCGAAAGCACCGTGACCGTGGCGGCGGGCCAGGCGGACGCGCGCGCCGTGGCCCGCGAATTGATGGACCGGCACGGGCTGCGCGGCGAGATCACCCAGGTCCGCGCTTCCGATGGCGGGTGGTCGTTCCGCATCGTGCGGCCGGGGACGGTCTGCGAAGTCGCATACGCGGCCGCGTCGGGCGAGACGAAAATCCGTACCAACGTCGCCGGTTTCATGGGGATGCTGAACCGTATCCACCACGCCGGCGGCCTCTGGCACGAGTACCGCCTGCTCAACATCTGGGGTTTCTTCGTGGGGCTGGTGTCGCTGGCGCTGATTGTCTCGGCGCTCACCGGCCTCTACCTGTGGTTCAAGCTCTATAACGAGCGCCTGGCGGGCGCCATCCTGCTCGCGCTCAGCCTGGGCTACAGCTTCACGCTGATGGTTCTGCTTCGAGTGTGAAATGGACTGTTGCGTTGGACGATTCTCCCGGTTATTGTTTGAGACAGGTCCCAGGGGCGGCCACCCGGAGCGTAACGCTCCGGACGGCGGCGGCGTTTGCGCGAACCCATGCTGCGTTTTCAACCACACAAAGGTCTGCTTTACGTTCTGCTCGGTCTGAGCGCGCCGGCGGCCGCGGAGCCGGTGGATTATCTCCGCGACATCAAGCCTATCCTGGCGAAAAACTGCTACGCCTGCCACGGATCGAAGGTCCAGATGCTGGGAGTGCGCCTCGATACGGCCGCCTCGATCCTCAAGGGGGCCACGAAGGGGCCGCTGCTGGCGCCGGGCAAAAGCGCGGAAAGCCGGATCGTCATGGCGGTGACCGGGGCCGGCGGCGTCACCCGAATGCCCTTCAACAAGCCGCCGCTCGCCACCGAAGAGGTCGCGCTGCTGAAGGCCTGGATTGACCAGGGCGCGGTTGCGCCGAAAGACGAAACGGCCGGCGGCGGCCGCCCCCCACACTGGGCTTTCCAGCGGCCGGAGCGCCCGCCGCCACCGGCAGTCAAGAACGAGCGCTGGGCGCGCAACGAGATTGACCGCTTCGTCCTGGCGCGGTTGGAAAAAGAAGGCCTGGCGCCGTCGCCCGAAGCCGGCCGCGTGACGCTCATCCGGCGCCTGAGCCTCGACCTGCTGGGCCTGCCGCCTTCGATTGAAGAAGTGGAGGCATTCCTCGCCGACCGCCGGCCCGATGCCTACGAGCGGCTGGCCGACCGCCTCCTTCAGTCGCCGCATTACGGCGAGCGGTGGGGGCGGCTCTGGCT
>JBKKAI010000468.1:0-3801 GCA_046714815.1 Terriglobia bacterium
GACTGTCAGTGGATGCGGCCGGCAATCTGAACATCGTCGACCTCATTAATCAGCGGCTCCGCAGAGTGACTTCCAACGGAACGATCAGCACGGCCGCAGGCGGCGGGCCGTTCAAGTTCTCGGGCGACGGCGGCCCAGCCACCAGCGCAGCGTTCAATGGACCGAATGGCGTGGCCATCGATGCAGCCGGCAATCTGAACATCGTCGATACCTTCAGCCATCGCATCCGGAGCGTAACCCCCGACGGAAGGATCAACACTGTGGCCGGCGCGGGAACCGCCGGCTTTTCCGGGGATGGAGGCGCGGCGACCAGCGCCCTGCTGCGAACCCCTTTCGGCGTTGCTGCGGACGGTGCCGGCAACTTGTTTATCGCGGACAGCGTTAACAACCGCGTCCGGAAGGTCAGCACGGGGGGCGTCATCAGCACGGTAGCCGGCGGCGGAAGCGCAACAGGAGAGAATTTGCCCGCCACCACCGCGTCACTGAATCTTCCATTTGGCCTGGCAGTGGATGCGGCGAACAACCTGTACATCGCCGACACCCGTAGAAATATTGTTCGCAAAGTGACTCCGACCGGCATCATCACAACAGTGGCCGGCAACCAACTCGCCGGCTTTTCGGGAGATGGCGGACCGGCCACCCTCGCCTCGCTCTCGCTTCAGGGGACATCCATCACTCCCGGTCCGGGCCTGGCCGTGGATGTGGCCGGGAATCTCTATGTCAGCGATCTGGCGAACCACCGAGTACGCAAGGTCACTTCCGCGGGCGTTATCACCACCATTGCGGGCAACGGAACGGCGGGATTCTCTGGAGACGGCGGCCCGGCGACAGCGGCCGCGCTCAACTTGCCGTCGGGCCTGGCCGTAGATCGGGCCGGAAATCTTTACTTCGCGGATACCGCCAACCATCGCGTTCGAAGGGTCAGCCCGACCGGCACCATCACCACCGTGGCAGGGAATGGAACGGCGGGCCTTGCCGGAGACGGCGGGGCAGCAACCAGCGCCTCGCTCAACGGGCCGCAGGCTCTCGCCCTGGACGCCTCCGACAACCTGTTCATCGTCGAGCGGTTAAACGACCGGGTCCGCAAAGTGCTGGCGGCGGCGCCCGCGTTTACTGTCGCGCCCTTGAGTCTGACCTTTTCGGCCACGGCCGGCGCGCCTGGAGTGACGGCCCAGGATGTTGCTGTGTCCAGCGAGGTGATCGGCCTGGGATGGAGCGCACAAGCCACCACACAATCCGGCGGCGCCTGGCTCAGCGTTTCGCCAGCGGCGGGCTCGACGCCGGGCGCGGTCTCCGCCCGCGTCACCGTTGGAAGCCTCGCTCCGGGCACTTATTCCGGTGCAGTCATCATTTCCGCGCCGCTGGCCTCTCCGGCAACGCGGACTGTCTCCGTGCAGTTCACAGTGGCCACCTCCCAGGCCGCACAGCTCTCGGTGGAACCTTCCGCCTGGACGTTTCAAGCGACGCTTGGAGCCGCAAACCCGCCCGCGCAAGTCCTGCGCGTGAACAACATGGGAGGCGGCACACTGAACTGGACCGCGCAGGGCGCCACCCAAAGTGGAGGTGGTTGGCTCGCGATCACCCCAAGCTCGGGCTCGGCTTCGGCGGGGTCGCCGGCCACGGCGCAAGTGAACGTCAACACGTCATCATTGGTCGCAGGCGTCTACTCGGGCTCAGTGCGAGTCGAAAGCGCCACGACAGGCGAAAGCAAGTCCATCCCGGTTAGCTTGCTCGTATCGCAGATCACCCAAACGGTACTGGTCACCCAGAGCGGGCTGCTGTTCACCGGCGTGGAGGGCGCGGGCATCGTTCCGTCGCAGACTTTCGGCATCCTCAACACGGGCCAGGGTGCCATGAGCTGGACGGTGCAAACCGAGACGTTGTCGGGAGGAAGCTGGCTGAGCGTGTCTCCGACCAGCGGCCAGAGCGTGGCCGATTCCTTGACCGTGCCGGTCGTCGAAGTGCGGGTGAGCCTGGGTTCGCTTCGCGCCGGACAGTACAGTGGGCTGCTGCGGGTGGAGGCCACGGGTGCCAACAACTCGCCGCAGTTCATGACTGTGGAGCTGAACGTACTGCAGCCCGGCAGCAATCCAGGAGTCGTAGTGCGGCCGACAGGCCTGATTTTCGCGGCAAGAGCGGGAACATCTTCACCCGGTTCGCAGCGGGTGCGGCTGACCAAAGCCGCACCGGGTAACGTGGAAGCGCGCAGCGGCGTGCTGACCTTCGACGGCGGCAACTGGCTGGAGGCGGTGCCGCGCAACCTGGTCGTGGCGACGGCGGATGCGCCCACCATCGTGGTCCAGCCGGGGCTCGGGACTTTGGCAGCGGGCGTCTACCGCGCGGCGATGACGCTGATTTTTGCCGACGGCAGCCCCGCACAGACGGTGAACATCCTCTTCCTGGTGGTCGGCGGCGCGCAGTCCGCACACGGACTAGCCACGGCTGCCGACTGCGCGCCACAGCGATTGCATGCCGTGCACCGAAGCCTGAGCACGAACTTCGTCGCGCCAGCGGCTCGGCCCGCGGCGATCGAAGTGCAGGTGGTGGACGACTGCGGGAATGCCGTGAGCAACGCCAGTGTCCTGGCTAGTTTTTCCAACGACGATCCGCCTCTGGTGCTGGCCGGCGTCGGTAATGGAATCTACAGCGGGACTTGGCGGCCGGTGAACGCGTCGTCTCTGACAGTAGTGCGCGTGCGTGCCGACTTGCAGCCGCTGACGGCAACCGAAGTGACGGCGCAAGGGGTGGTCGGCGCCAACACCTCGGCCACGGCGCTGTTCGCCGGCGGCCTGGTCAACGCGGCGAGTTTCGCGCCGAACGCGGCAGTCGCGCCGGGTGCGATTGTTTCGCTTTTCGGGCGAAACCTGGCCACATCCGGCGGAGCAACGACGCTGCCTTTGCCCACGACCTTGGGCGGCGCGTCGCTCAGTATCGGCGGCGTGGATGTTCCCTTGTTTTATTCGGGTGACGGCCAGCTAAACGCGCAACTGCCTTTCGAGCTTGCTGCGGCCACGCGGCCTCAGGTTGTAGTCAAGCGAGGCGGCGGCGTCGCCGGGCCGGAGACGATCACGGTGGCGGCTGTCGCGCCCGGCGTCTTCACGACCAATCAACAAGGCAGCGGACAAGGAGCAATTCTCGATGCGCGCGGGCGGCTGGTGGACAACAGTTCGCCGATAGCGGCAGGCGAGGTGGTCCAAGTGTTTTGCACGGGACTGGGCCTGACCAATCCACGGGCGACGACCGGCCAAGCGGCCGCATCAGGATTGTCGTCAACTGCCATTCCGGTTACCGCGACTGTCGGCGGGGTTGCCGCCACGGTCCAGTTCGCCGGACTGGCGCCTGGTTTTGTGGGGCTGTATCAAGTCAACGTGCAGATTCCGTCAGGCGTCACGCCGGGCGCGGCATCGCTGGTGGTGAGCCAGAACGGCGTGCCCAGCAATTCTGTTACACTCGCCGTCCGTTAGGCCGGCGGCAGCGGATAGCGATACTCGCCGCGGAAGACCCGCGCGAACTCTTCAATCATTTGCCCGTGGATCAGACTGTTGGATGCGGCGATGCTTTCGCTCTTCAGGCCGTAAGGTTGCCCCTGCATATCGGTGATCCGGCCGCCGGCTTCTTCCGCGATCAGCCAGCCGGCCGCGGTGTCCCAAGGACTCAAAAGGAATTCCCAGAAACTTTCCAGACGTCCGCATGCGACATAGCAAAGGTCCAGCGCCGCCGATCCCGGCCGCCGCACGCCGTGGCTGGTCATCGTCAGTTGGTAATAGAAATGGATGTTGGAATTCTGATGGCGCTTGCGGC
>JBKKAI010000469.1:0-2996 GCA_046714815.1 Terriglobia bacterium
GACGGTTGTGAAAGAAATCGGCCGCGACAACTGGATGCGCCGTGTCATGACTTCCGTGGGAGAGAATGTCGCCGCGCGCCGGTTGATCGTCGGCGAGACGCTGAACCCTCCGGGCAACTGGTCTTCGGCCCCGCCGCACAAGCACGATACCCACCGTCCTCCGCAGGAAGGCGTCATGGAAGAGGTCTACTATTTCCAGGTGAAGCCGAAGCAGGGGTTTGGCTTTATGCGCGTCTACAGCGCTCCGGACGACCCGCGCGAGCCGTTCGACGAAGCTCTCGTCGTCGAGGACGGCGACACGGTCCTCATTCCCCGGGGCTACCACCCGGTGGTGGCCGCCCCCGGTTACGAACTGCACTACACCTGGGCGTTGGCCGGGGAAGAGCGGCGTTACGGCGCCTGGTCGGACGATCCCCGGCACGCGTGGATCAAGGGTTAAGCAGGGGCTAAGCAGGGCTAAGCAGGGGCTGAGCGGCCCGGAATCCGAGGAAAAATCAGTGGCAGAACTTCCCAACCCGCTTCCGGCGGAATCCGCGCCTTCGCCGCAGTATTCGTGGGCGCGACGTAACCTTCGCTGGTGCGTGGCCGCACTGCTGTGCGTGGTCACCATCATCAACTACATAGACCGCCAGACACTGTCGGTGATCGTCGCCATCAAGCCGGAACAGGGCGGGCTGTTCATTGCGCCGGAGCAGTTCGGGCGGCTGGGAATGATCTTCCTGCTCGCGTACGTGGCCGGGCAGGCGCTGGGCGGAATCGTGATGGACAAGCTCGGCACCCGTATCGGCTTCGCCGTCATCCTCACCTGGTGGTCCATCGCCACCATCTGCCACCGTTTTGCGACTGGGTTCGGGAGTTTCGCGTTCTGGCGCGCGATGCTCGGGATTTCCGAGGCGGGAAACTGGCCGGGCGCGATCAAGAGCATCTCCGAATGGTTTCCGAAAGCCGAGCGCGGATTCGCCACAGCCGTCTTCAATCTCGGTTCCTCCACCGGTGCGATCATCGCGCCGCCGCTGGTGGCGTGGATTACCGTCGCCTACGGCTGGCGAAACGCTTTTCTGTTGACGGGCTCGATCGGGTTTGTCTGGCTGGCGGTCTGGCTGTCGTTCTATCACGTGCCCCGCCGGCACCCGAAAATCACACCCCAGGAACTCAACCTGATCGAAAGCGGGCAGGACAGCGAGGTGCGGGAAGAGAGGACGGCGAAACTGCCCTGGTTCCAGCTTCTGCGGTACCGCCAGGTGTGGGGCATGGTGGTCCCCCGCTTCCTCACCGAGCCGGTCTGGTGGTTTTATCTGTTCTGGCTGCCGACCTACCTGGCGAGGGAACGCGGGCTTTCGCTGAAAGAAATGGCCATTGGCGCGGCGCTGCCGTACATCACCGCCGACCTCGGCTGCCTGTTCGGCGGCGGCATGTCCAGCTACCTGATTCGCCGCGGCTGGAGCATCAATGCGGCGCGCAAAAGCGTGATGGTTTTCAGCGCTTTCCTGATGCCGGCGGCGCTGTTCGTTGTTCAGGCGCCGACGGCATGGTGGGCGGTGGCGCTGATTTCCGTGGCCACTTTCTCGCACCAGAGCTGGTCCACCTGCATGCTGACATTACCCGCGGACATATTCCCCCCGCGCGTGGTGGGATCCGTCACCGGGATCCAGGGCCTGAGTATTGCCGCCAGCGCCATCGCGCAGTTGACCATCGGCTACGTCGTGGCCCGCTACTCTTACGGTCCGGTATTTACGGTTGCGGGCCTGCTGCACCCGCTGGCGGCCATCGTGCTGGTGGTCATGCTGGGCAAGATCCAGCGCATTGAAGTCAGGGAGTAGCCCGGGGTGAAACGTCACGTCACCATCAAGGAAGTTGCGCGCAGGGCCGGCGTGGGGATCGCCACCGTCTCGCGCGTTCTGAACCATTCGGCGCGCGTGGACCCGGACACGCGAATGCGCGTGGCCGCAGCGATTCAGCGACTGGGTTATCGGCCCAACGCGCAGGGACGCCGCTTGGTGAAGCGCGCCACCGAGATGGTTTGTTTCGTCCTGAGCAATCGCGAGTTCATGAATCCGTTCCACAGCGGGATCCTGTGCGGCGCCGAGGGTTTCCTGGGGCAGGCCGGGCAGGACGTGGTGTTCACGAGCCTGCGCTACTCGCCGGAGACGCCGGCCGAAGCACTGTCCCTGCCGCGGATCCTGACGCACCGGGGCATCGTGGACGGGGTGATCCTGGCGGGAACCAACTACCCGAATCTGCTTGCGGCGATGGGCCGGCTCCGGGTGCCTTACGTCTATCTGGGGAACAATGTCATCCGGCCGCCCGCCGGCGGCGGTGACTGGCCCGGCAACGCGGTCTACTTCGAGGATCGCGACACCTCGCGCGGTCTGACGGAGATGCTCGTGGGCCTTGGCCACCGGGCCATCTGGTTTGTGGGCGATGCTGGAATGCCTTGGTTTCGTCGCCGTCTGGAATCGTATCGGGCTGTGTTGCGGGAGCACGGCATTTCGCCAAGGGAGTTCACCTCGGCGTATGACGGTGATTATCGGGACTACGGACTGGCCTATGGAGAACAGGCCACGGAGAGCATCCTGAAATCGGGCCAGCCGCTCACGGCTGTTTTTGCGGGCAATGACGGCATCGCCTACGGCGTCTGGAAGACCCTCGGCCGTCATGGAATGCGGGTCCCCGGAGATGTCAGCCTGGTCGGCTTCGACGACGTGCAGGAGGCGCGGCTGACCGACCCGCCGCTCACCACTGTCCGCGTGCCCACCGAGGAGATCGGCCGCGCGTGCGCGCAACTTCTGCTCGGCAACCTGGCGGTGTACCCGGCTCGTAGCAGGCTGTCCGCTCGAGGCGGGCAGAGCGCCGTAACCATCCCCACGGAAATCGTCGAGCGAGGGTCGTGCGCGCCGCCGGACGGAGGGTTCTCCAACCAACGGTTCTCCAAGCAGCCAGGCCGGGTTTCCGGCCTGGCTGAGCAGTCATCGGGGCGTCTCCAGAAAAAACCCTTT
>JBKKAI010000470.1:0-2940 GCA_046714815.1 Terriglobia bacterium
TGACCAACGATTCGGGCGGCATGCACATGGCGGCCGCGGCGGGCGTCCCGGTGCTGGCGCTGTTCGGCGCGACCGACGAGACGGGCACGGCGCCGCTGGCGCCCCGCGCCCGCATCCTCAAGAACCAGGTTCCCTGCAGCCCGTGCAAATTACGCGATTGCCCGATTGACCACCGCTGCATGCGCGGCCTGGAAACCGGCGACGTGCTGGCCGCCGCCTTCCGGATGCTGGCGCCGGTGACGGTGGCATCTTCGTGATGGGGAAAAAGGCCCAAGGCGTCTCTGTTTCGGCATCAGCGCTTCGCGTCCGTGGCGCGGGGCTTCTCGACCGGCTTCCCGCGTGCACGGTGCTGGTGGCCGGCGACCTGGTGGCCGACGAGTTCGTATTCGGCGAGATTTCGCGGGTGTCGCGCGAGGCGCCGGTGCTGCTGCTGAAGCACCGCGAGAGCCAGATCCTTCCCGGCGGCGGCGCCAACGCCGCCAACAACCTGGCCGCCCTCGGCGCAAAAGTCATCCCGGTGGGCGCGGTCGGCGACGATGCCGCCGGCCACGCGCTGCTCGATTGTTTTCGCCGCCACGGCGTGGATGTTTCCGGCATCCTCGTCGCGCCGGAGTTCACCACAACCACCAAGACCCGCATCCTGGCCGGGACCATCCACGGCAGCCGGCAGCAGGTGCTGCGCATTGACCGCGAGCCGGCGCAGCCGCTTTCGGCGGCGCGAAGGCGCGAAATCGAGCGGCGCGCGCTCGATCTGGCGCGCCGCGCCGATGCCGCGTTAGTCTCCGACTATGGATACGGCGCGGGCTCGCCGCGGCTGGCCAACGCCCTCCGCACCGTCCTGCGCGGCCGCCCTGTCACGGTGGACTCCCGCTACGGCCTGCTGAAATATTCCGGCGCCACCGCGGCGACGCCCAACGAGCCAGAGCTGGAAGAAGTCTTCCACATGCGCATCGGAGCCGATACGAAGAAGCTCGAGCAGGCGGCGCGCGGCCTGCTGCGGCGGATGAAGCTCGCCGCCCTGCTGGTCACCCGCGGCCGTGACGGCATGGCGCTGTTCCAGCCGCAGCGGGCCACCATGCACATCCCGATCTTCGGCTCCGATCAGGTGGCCGACGTGACGGGCGCGGGCGATACCGTCATCGCCGCGTTCACTCTGGCGCTGGCGGCCGGCGCCGGCTTCGAGCAGGCCGCGCGCCTGGCGAACTTCGCCGCCGGAATCGTGGTGATGAAACGCGGGACCGCCACCGCTTCGCTCGATGAGCTGCGGCGCGCAGTGGAGAGCCGGCCGCGATGAATACGGCGGGGAAAATTATCGCCCGCGGGCCGGCCACCGAGCTCGCCCGGCGCGCCCGCGAGGACGGGCGCCGGCTGGTGCTGGCCAACGGCTGCTTCGATCTGCTGCACGTCGGTCACGTGCGCTACCTGCAAGGCGCCCGCGCCTGCGGCGACCTGCTGGTGGTGGGCGTCAATTCCGACCGCAGCGTCCGCGCTCTGAAAGGTGACGGCCGTCCGCTTCTCGACGAGCGCTCCCGCGCGCGCCTGGTGGCAGGCGTGGCCGCGGTGGATTGGGTGGTGATCTTCGACGAGCTGGACGTCGGGGAGTTGCTGCGCGTGCTTCGCCCCGGTGTTCACGCCAAGGGCACCGATTACACCGCGGAAACCGTGCCCGAGCGCGAGCAGGTGCGCGCGCTCGGCGGCGAAGTAGCCATCGTCGGCGATCCCAAGGACCATTCCACGCGCGATCTGATCGCCCATATCCTGGCGCGTGGCGCGGAGACGGATTGAAAAGGATACTCATCGTGCGGATGGGCTCGCTGGGCGATATCGTCCACACGCTGCCGGCCGCCGCGACGCTGAAGCACGCCTTCCCGGACGCCGAGATTGATTGGGTGGTCGAGAAGCACTGGGCGCCGCTGCTCGAGCACAATCCGCACCTGGCCCAGTTGCACCGCGTCGAAACGCGCGCGTGGCGGCAACGGCTGGCAGAAGCGGGGACCTGGCGCTCGCTGCTCGACAGCGTGGGACGGCTGCGCGGCCGCGTCTACGATTGCGCGCTTGATTTCCAGGGGCTGATCAAGTCGGCCGCTGTGTCGCGGCTGAGCAATGCGCGCGTGGTTTGGGGATTTGATCGTCCCGAGCTGCGGGAGGGAATCGCGTCGGTTTTTTACACAGTGCGTGTGCCGCCGCCCGTCAACGGCCCAGGAACTTCGGGCCGGCCGGTCCACGTGGTGAAGCGCAACCTGGCGCTGGCCGCGGCGGCCGGCGCGACCGAGCCGGTGCTCGATTTCCGCTGCCCGGCTGCGCCCGAAGATGCGCGCATCCGAAAGGTGGCGCCCGCGTCCGGCTACGTCGTTATCAGCCCGTCGGCGGGCTGGGCGGCCAAGCGCTGGCCGGAGGAGCGATGGGCCGAGTTGGCGCTGCGCATCACCAGAGAGCTCGGCCGGCCGGTGGTGATCAACTGCGGACCGGGCGAGGAGCCGATCGCCCGGCGCGTCGCCGAAATGGCTGCCGAGGCGCCTCCGCTGGTGTTGCGGCCGTCACTCGGGGAGCTTACGGTGCTGCTGGAAGACGCCGCGCTGATGGTAGGTGGCGATACCGGCCCGCTGCACCTGGCCGCGGCCTGCGGCATTCCGGTGGTGGCCATCTTCGGACCCACGGAGCCGCTGCGCAACGGTCCGTTCTGCGATGTTTCGCGCGTGGTGCGCGCACCGGGCGCGGTTACCACTTATTCGCGCACCGCCGGCCAGGAGGCCATCCGCCAGGTGACCACCGGCCAGGTGTTCGACGCCGTGACGGAGCTGCTGCGACGCTCGATCGGAAGCATCGGCGCTCCCGGCGTTCCTGGCAGATGACTTCCAGGACGTGGAAGCGTTACGCGGAATTGGCGGCGCGGCTTCGCGTGCCATCCGGCTTTCTGCTGGTGGTGGTCTACGCCTGGTG
>JBKKAI010000471.1:0-5471 GCA_046714815.1 Terriglobia bacterium
GGGTCTGTCAAATGCCACCGCAGTCAACGCGACTCGATAGCGGGCCGGGCTTCCGCCGTCGTCCCCTTCGCTGGTGCGGCGGTTGGGCGCGGTGATTCGGTATGATGCTGGGATGGCTAAAAGCAGCCGCAGAACGCGCCAGGATGCGGCGACGATTGTCCGTGAGCCGTGGGGGCGGCGGTTCTGGCCGCAGGCGGCCATTCTCGCCGGCCTGGCGCTGGCGGCGTACGCCAACACGCTCGGCGCCTCTTTCCATTTCGATGACTGGTCGCTTTTCGGCGATCCTTACGTCGCCGGGCCGGGCCTGGGGCTGGAATTGTTTCGCCTGGGGCAGACGCGCCCGCTCACCTATTGGACCTTCCATCTGAATTTCCTCGTGGGCGGCGGCGACCCCTGGGGCTATCACCTGGTCAACGTCCTTCTCCACGCGGTGAATGCGGTGCTTGTTTTGTGGATCGCAACGCGGCGCCTTCCGCCGCCGGCGGCGCTGCTGGCCGGAGGTCTGTTCGCGGTCCATCCGTTGCAGACCGAGGCCGTCGCCTACGTCTTCGCTCGCGCTTCGCTGCTGGCCACGTTGTTCGCGCTGCTCGCGTTCATGCAGTTTCTTCGCGGGCGTTACGGCTGGAGCGTGGCGGCCTTCGCCGCGTCGCTCGTGGCCAAGGAAGAGACGGTGGCGCTGCCCGCGTTTCTGCTCGCCTATGACTACCTGTTCGGCGCGCAGAGGAACTGGCGTGAGGTCGGCCGCCGCGTTTGGTATTACGCGGCGCTGGGCGGCTGCGCGGCGCTGGCGGCCGCGCGGCTGTTCTACGTGCTGCACACCATCCCCGATCCGGGCGTCGGGTTCGGCGTGAAAGGCGTTACGGTCCTCTCCTACGCGCTGACACAGGCGCGGGTGATCTGGCGTTATCTGCGGCTGGTCGTGCTGCCCGTGGGGCAAAACCTGGACTATGACCTGCTCGCTTCCCGGTCGCTGCTCGATCCGCCAACGACGCTGGTAGCGGTGGTAGCGCTCGCGGCGCTGGTGGCGGCGCTCGGTGTTCTCTGCCACCGGGCGCGTTCGGCCGGGCCGTCCGGTCCGGCGGAGGCCCGTGAGTGGGCGTTCTGGACGCTGGGCTTCCTGGTGCTTCTGGCGCCGAGCTCGAGCGTCGTCGCGCAGAGCGACCTGATCTTCGAGCACCGCACCTACTTTCCGATGTTGAGCCTGGTGATCGCGC
The DNA here is from genome assembly GCA_046714815.1 of Terriglobia bacterium. GTDB lineage: Bacteria > Acidobacteriota > Terriglobia > JAJPHL01 > JAPKYU01 > JBKKAI01. The sequence goes on from JBKKAI010000471.1 coordinate 1,215, forward strand.
TGGGCCTTCTAGGCGGCCACGCACTCGAGCGGCTTTCCGCGCCCGCTGCCCGGTGGGCAGTGGTGGCCGCGCTGCTGTGCGTCTGCGCACTGGCCACGGTGTCGCGCAATCGCGTGTGGGCCGGCGAGCTTGCCATGTGGCGCGACGTGGTTTCGAAGTCGCCCGACAAGGGCCGGCCATACATCGGGCTGGCGCGCGCGCTGGCCGCGGCGAATCAGCCCGCCGCCGCGCGGCAGGCGCTCGAGCGCGGCCTGCAAGCCGATCCGCGGCATCCCGAGCTGCACACAAACCTGGGGGTGGCGCTTTTGCAGGCGGGCGACAACCAGGGCGCGCTCGATCATTTTGAGCGCGTGCTCAAGCTGCAGCGCGAGACGCCGGAAGCCTGGAACAACATCGGCGCGGCCCGCTACCGGCTCCAGCAACAGCAGAAGGCCATCGAGAACTACCGCCGCGCGCTCGAACTGGACACCTGCTTCTACAACTCGCGCCGAAATCTGATGATGACCCTGGCGGAGATGGGCCGGAAGCAGGAGGCGCTCGTGGCGGGCACGCCGCCGGCCGGCTGCCGGCTGCTTCCCGATCAGCAGCGTGAGCTCGATGAGCTTCGCCGCCAGGTCGAGTAGGTCGAGTAGCACAGGCATTCCTGCCTGTGCTACTTCACGACGCCTTCGAGCGGGCTGCTGGCCGAGGCGTAGAGACGGCGGGGCATGCGGCCCGCGAGATACGCCAGGCGCCCGGCGCGCACGGCCAGCTTCATGGCTTCGGCCATCGCTTCCGGCTCCTGGGCCAGCGCCACGCCGCTGTTCATCAACACGGCGTCGGCGCCGAGCTCCATGGCGATAGCGGCATCCGACGCGGTGCCCACTCCGGCGTCGAGCACCAGCGGCACCTCGGTGATCATCTCGCGGAGAATGCGCAGGTTGGAAGCGTTCTGGATGCCCATACCGGAGCCGATGGGCGCGCCGAGCGGCATCACCGCGGCGGCGCCCGCCTCCACCAGCCGGCGTGCGGTAACCACGTCATCATTGGTGTAAGGCAGCACCACGAAGCCTTCTTTCACCAGAACGCGCGTGGCCTCGAGCAGGCCGGCGTTGTCGGGGAACAACGTCTTCTCGTCACCGATGACTTCGAGTTTCACCCAGTGCGAAAGCCCGACTTCCCGCGCCAGCCGCGCCGTGCGGATGGCATCGTCGGCTGTGTAACAGCCGGCCGTGTTGGGCAGGATGAAATACTTCCCCGGGTCGGCGTAATCGAGCAGCGATTCGCGCGAGCGGTCGGTGAGGTTCACGCGCCGCACCGCAACGGTCACCATGTCGGCGCCGCTCGCCTCCCAGCAGCGCACCATCTGCTGGAAGCTCGCGTACTTGCCGGAGCCGATGATCAGCCGCGAGCGGAACTCGCGTCCGGCGATGGTCAGGGGCCTATCCCGGGTGTCCATAGTCGTAAGGCACCTAGTCTACAACAAACGCAACAAACGAAGGGTGGTTCCGCATTCAGCCCAGCCGTTGTATAATGAGAGAAGCCAAACGCTCTATGGATTGGAAAGGGGAGGGAAATGGTTAACTTGACCACGAATGCTGTTTCCAAGGTGCGGGAAATACTGGATCAGCAGACGCCCCGCCCGGCGGGCTTGCGTATCGCCGTCGTCGGTGGCGGCTGTTCCGGATTCTCCTACCAGATGGCTTTCGACAACCAGGCCAACGGGACCGACAAGGTCTACGAGTATGACGGCCTGAAGATCTTCATTGATCAGGCCAGCATGCTGTACTTGAGCGGGACCGAGGTGGATTACGTCGAGACCCTGGAGGGCGCCGGGTTCAAGTTCCAGAACCCGAACGTCAAGACCACCTGCGGCTGCGGCAGCTCTTTCAGCGCCTGATCGCCGCCAAACCGGGCCGCTAACCGGTACCACGATCGAGCCCCTGAACCCCGCGCCGCGGGCTTCAGGGGCTTTCTGTTTTAGGGCTTGCGGGATTCGCCGCGGGCGTCGTTTCTTGATTCCACCCGCACGGCCAGCAGCACGTGCACCGGCTCGCCTTCAAAGCGCATGGGAACGAAGCGGAACTGCAGCAGGGCATTTTCCAGGGCTGGCTCGGCCGCGCCTTCCAGCGGGCGTACGCCGGCCACTTTCCCCTCCGGATCAATCAGGAGCAGGTAAGCTCCCGACTTGCCCTGGGCCGCAACCGGTATCGCCGCAGCCTTGACCGGCGGGACCTGCCGGACCTTCATCGGCACAAACAGCAGGGTGGCCGCGGGTATCTTCCAGGCCGGGTCGGGCGATATTTCCACTTTCTCCGGGTCCACCCAACCCTCATTTTTCTTGCCCGGGCCTTTCACGCGGGCCAGCACTGAAAAACCGTTGTCACGCGCCGGCAGCAGGACCTTCATCGCCACCGGCTGCCCGGAGCGTTCGCTCCGGGTCGCCGCTGCGGACTCTTCGGGAAGGCGAACGGGGACTTCGGCGCCGGAAAAATCCAGGCGCCAGCGCCCGTTCGGCTCGACTTCGGCCACGATGGAACTTTCCATGTCGTGCTGCTTGTAAACCGCCGCGACCCGTCCGCGCGGCGTCACAATCTGGGCCGCGGCCGGGCCGGCCAGAACGGCAGGCAGCGCCAAGGCCACTAACGCGACCAAAGGAATGGCGGAAGGGCGGTCCCCCGGGGCGTAATGCTCCCGACGGCGGGTCATATCGTCCACCGCACCAGCGAGGCCCCGGCTGTGTAGCCGGCGCCGACAGCGGCCAGCAGCGCCAGGTCGCCCTTTTTCAGCTTGCCCTCGTTCATCGCGGTTCCCATTGCCAGCGGGATCGTGGCGGCGGTAGTGTTTCCGTAGCGGTCAATATTGATGATGACCTTGTCGCAATCCATGCCCAGGCGCTCGGCGGTGGCGGTGATGATGCGGCGGTTGGCCTGGTGCGGGATCATCACCGCGACATCGCGTCCGGAAAAGCCGTTGCGCTCCAGGATCGTCTTGCACGCGTCGTACATCTTGCGCACGGCGAACTTGAACACCTGCTGGCCATCCTGGTGCACGTAGTGCTTGCGCGCGCGCACCGTCTGTTCGGAGGCCGGACAGGCGCTGCCGCCGGCCGGCATGTTCAGGTAGACTCCGCCGGAGCCGTCCACTTCGTGCAGATAGTCAAGCAGGCCATCTTCGCCCGGCTCGGCCGGCTCCAGCAGCACGGCTCCCGCGCCGTCGCCGAAAATCACGCAGGTGGCCCGGTCGGTGTAATCAATAATGCGCGACATGGCGTCGGCGCCGATCACCAGCACACGCCGGTGCGCGCCGGAGGCGATAAACTGCGCGCCGGTTGCCAGCGCGTAGAGAAAGCCGGCGCAGGCCGCCGACAGGTCGAAGCCCCAGGCGCCGCGCGCGCCCAGCTTGTCCTGGACCAGGCAGGCGGTAGACGGGAAGAACATGTCCGGGGTGACGGTGGCGACCAGGATCACCTCGACATCGCGCGGCGTCAAGCCGCGGGAAGCCAGCGCCGCGCGCGCCGCCTCGACCGCCATGTCAGAGGTCGCCAGCCCTTCGTCGAGGATGTGGCGCTCCGAGATTCCGGTTCGTTCCAAAATCCACTGGTTGGTGGTGTCCACCATCTTCTCCAGTTCGGAGTTGGTGAGGATTCGTGGCGGAACGTAACAGCCCAAGGCGGAAATTTTCGCGCGCAGGTGGTTCAAGGTCCCTCGTTTCGGTTTTGATAAGCCCCGTAAACGCCCATTGTGCCACAGCCGGTGGCCATCAGGGGGGATGTTGACAAGCGCTTCACGGAAAGAATAGCATTTGGCCTCATGAGCACTCAGATTTCAGTCCATGTTTCCCGCTTGGACGCGGCGATACCGCAAGGAATCCCGGTTCGCTGGCAGGGAAGGGAATTCCCGAGTGGCCCGCTCGAAGCCACGCTCGATTCTGCCGCCGGTCCGAGCGGCGGCGTTCTCGATTATTCCCGGCGCCGGGCGGAGGTGACGTTCCACGTGAAGCTCCAGTTCCCCGAGTTTGCCGGGATGCTCGCCGGCTTGGGCGTGGACCCGGCGCTGGCCGCGCCGGTACGCGCCGTCATTCACTCGGCCGGCGATATTCTCGACGACCACAGCTTCGCGCTGGACGGCCCCTGCGACCTGCTTCCGCACGCCCTCTTCAATGACCCGGCGCAGCCCAGCCAGGAGCGCAGTACCGCGCGGATGTTGCCCGGCGCCTGACAGGCCGATGCGCCGCCCCGGTCCGGGGCGGCCCCCGAGACAGCCAGCGAGACAGCCG